>MHEI01000001.1:0-2706 GCA_001805165.1 Nitrospirae bacterium RBG_16_43_11
GAGTCTATGGAGTCCCGGAAACGTTTATAATAGACAGCCATGGAGTGATACGTTTCAAATATGTCGGACCAATCATTGGACCGGTCTATGCTCAGGTAACGGATCAAATCATCCGGCCCCTGTTAGAGGGGAAGGAGCTTCAACGATAATGAAAAAAGCGCTATGGGTCATCTCTTTTCTCCTGTTATTTGCTCATGCAGGCACTCTTCCTGCGGAATTAAGGGACGAGACCGCTCTTGATGCGAGGACCCGGGATGTGGCCAAGACACTGAGATGTACGGTCTGCCAGAATGAATCAATATGGGACTCCAAAGCCGACCTGGCAAGGCAGATGCGGGAGGTAGTCCGGGAGCGCCTTGCACAGGGGCAAAGCCCGGAAGAAATTCAGGCGTACTTCCAGAGCCGCTATGGAGACTATATCCTGCTTGAACCCACCAAGTCCGGAATGAACTGGCTTCTATGGACCGGCCCATTCGTCCTCTTAGGCGTTGGTGGAATAATCCTCTACCTGGTGCTGCGCCGCTGGGTCGCCCGGACACCGGCAATCCGCATGGAAGAACTCCAACCACTTGATGAGGCACATCGGAAACGTATAGAGGAGGAACTGAAATCTTTCGATTAGTAATATTACAGGAGGATGATTAAAAATGTTCGTCGTCATAGCGGCCGTACTTGTAATAGTCGTAGTATCTTTCATCGCATGGCCGCTCTTCCGGAATAGCACGAAACCGCTCCCGCCTGGGATAGATGCTGCTCGTAGAGAGGAATCTCCCGATCTCGAAATTGAGAAACAAGATATCCTCACATCTCTCAGGGACATGGAATCGGACCTGCAGGGCGGTACACTCTCACAGACCGACTATGAACGGCTGAAGGACATAGATGAACACCGTCTCGCGGGAATCCTGGACAGAATAGACACCGCAGCCGCAGCAACTAAGGAAAATACCGGAAACCAAACGATGGCAGACACCCGGGAGCCTGCTCACCGATTCCGGACGATGAACATGGCAGGATTCTTCCTCCTGACCATCCTCATCGCCGGCGGTGCCTCCGGAGTTTATTATTATCAGAATATCAAACTTCAGGAACAAAATCCGGAAGCCACACCCAATCCTATTGAAATGGTCGCACGTCTGGAACGTAAACTGCGGGAGAATCCCAACGATCTGCAGGGGCAGATAATGGCCGCCAGGTCCTACATGACAATTCAACGGACTGAAGATGCGAGGAATGCATGGAACAAGGTCGTCGAGCTCGACCCTTCCAATGTCGAGGCGCAATATAGCATAGGCTATCTCATGATCGAAACCGCTGACTCAGGAGATCCACGCAGCTTTGAACAGGCCATCCGTCATCTCGATGCAGCAATATTGCTGTCCCCCGGATTGCCGGCCGCCCTTTACTACAAAGGTGTTGCCCTCACTCATCTGAAACGGTATGATGAAGCGGAGGATAGCTGGAAGAGCGCCCTTCAAGGTCTCCCCCCGGGCGGTGAAGACGCGGAATTCGTGAAGGATGCCCTCCGGAAACTTAAGAGCGGAAATCGGTAAATGTTTACCTCCGGATTCAAACTTCTCAGAGTACTGGGAATACCCATATATGTAAACTACACATGGTTTATTGTCTTTTCCCTTGTAGTATATACTCTTGCCGTAAGCTACTTCCCATACTTTGGCCCATACTATGAGCCTTTTCTCCGATGGATCATGGCCTTTGCAGCCGCCATCATGCTTTTTTCTTCCATACTGCTTCACGAACTTTCACATTCTTATGTAGCACAGAAACAGGGCATCAGGATAAAAAGCATAACGCTCTTTATATTCGGCGGTATAGCGCAGATGGTTGGAGAGAGCCGCACACCTTCCGGAGAGATGAAGATAGCTGCTGCAGGACCTGCATTAAGCCTGTTCCTATCCGGGATATTCTGGTTCATCGTATTTGTGTTAAAGCGGGACATGGCAACCTCACCGGTATTGGCAATTTCTTATTTTCTTGCATCTACCAATATGATGCTCGCAGTGTTCAATCTTATACCCGGTTTCCCCTTGGACGGCGGGAGAATGTTACGGGCATTTATATGGAAACGGACCAATAACCTGAATAAGGCGACTCTTATAACAAGCCGCATAGGCAAGGGATTTGCTATCCTGCTGATTATCGGGGGACTATGGCATATACTTCAGGGCGTGTTTATCAGCGGCCTTTGGCTGATTTTCGTCGGGATGTTCCTGCAGCAGGCTGCCGATCAGGGATACAGGCAGACACTCCTTCATCGTACACTCTCTTCGGTTAAGATCAGGGATATTATGGTCTCACCTGCTGTAGTAGTTGATGACAATATGACACTTGACCATATTGTAAATGATTTTTTCTTCCGTTACCGCTTCAACAGTTTCCCGGTTATATCCGGGGACAATATGGCAGGCACCATCTCCATTCATGACATAAAGGGTGTAGATAAAGAAAAATGGCCGTTTACTATTGCACGGGACATAATGTATACTAAGATTGCAGATTTTACTATCTCACCTGAGAGCGGGGCACTCGAGGCCCTGGACAAAATGCTTGATACCCAACGTGGCAGGCTCGTAGTGCTTGAGAACGGAAGGGTCGCCGGTATAATCAGTCAGCGTGATATAATGCAGATGCTGAAACTGAAGGCAGACCTGGGAACTTCATAATATCTAAAGTGGCTCACAAAGA
>MHEI01000001.1:2723-5361 GCA_001805165.1 Nitrospirae bacterium RBG_16_43_11
CCCGCGCAAGCGGGAATCCAGACCGCTGGCCTGATTCTGGATTCCTGCTTTCGCAGGAATGACAGGCAGTTAGGAACATTTTCGAGTGAATAAAAAGCTAAACATTCTTTACTGTTCCCCTGAAGTTACCCCTTTTTCCAAGACAGGCGGTCTTGGAGATGTGGCAGGAAGTCTGCCCAAGGCCCTTGCAGGGGCAGGTTGTGATGTAAGGGTTATAACGCCTAAGTATGCAGGAATCAAAGAATCTACACATAAATTAAAGAAGGTCATTGATTCCATATCATTCAAGATCGGGAAAAGGGATGAGGCCGGCAGTTTATATGAAGGTAAATTGCCCGGCAGTAAAGTTCCGGTCTACTTTGTAAGTTGCGACAAATATTTTGTCAGAAAAGAGATGTACCAGGAAAATGGGAAAGACTATGAAGACAATCTCGAGAGATTCTCATTTTTCTCCATGATGGTACTCCATTCCATTGAAAAAATGGGATGGCAACCGGATGTTATTCATTGCAATGACTGGCAGACCGCTTTAATCCCTTTATATTTAAAGACCACCTTCAAAGAGAAAAAGATTGGCACCCTTTTTACGATCCATAACATAGGCTATCAGGGTCTGTTTGACAAGGAGAAGCTTTCTTTAACAGGGCTGGATTCGGACATTTTCAATATTAAGGGGATTGAATATTTCGGAAAGATAAATTTGCTTAAAGGCGGCATAATCTTTTCCGATATTGTAACCACTGTGAGTCCTGTCTATAGCAAGGAGATACAAACCAAAGATTACGGATATGGACTTGAGGGTGTACTGAATGAGCGCAGTAAAGACCTTTACGGTATAATTAACGGCGTTGATTATGATGAGTGGGACCCATCGTCAGACAATCACATCTCTGTAAGATACAGCATCAAATCAATCGGACGCAAAAAGGGCTGTAAAAAAGACCTTCAGAAAAATTGCGGCCTGCCGTTAACTGACAGACCGGTAATTGGCATGATTTCAAGGTTAGACGACCAGAAGGGGCTCGACATTCTGGTAGAGATAATGGATGAATTAATGCATCTGGATATCCAGATGGTAATGCTGGGCACTGGTAAAACAATATTTCACAACATCCTGAAGAAATTTAAAGTAAAATATAAAGACAAGCTGTCAGTTAATCTGTTCTTTGACAACACACTGGCGCACAAGATAGAGGCAGGCTCAGATTTATTCCTCATCCCTTCTAAATACGAACCATGCGGACTCAGTCAACTCTATAGTTTTAAATACGGGACTGTACCGGTTGCACATAAGACAGGGGGGCTTGCGGATACGATAACTGATTATACCCCTTCAACTATCGCTAATAATAAAGCTACAGGTTTTCTGTTCAGCCACTACAGCCCTGATGACCTGTTAAAGGCTATTCTGTTGTCACTTTCTGTATATGAAGATAAGCAAACATGGAAAAAAATAGTCACAGCCGGAATGAAATCAGACTTCTCATGGAAACGGCCGGCAAAGGAATATGTCAGGCTTTATAAAGAAGTATCGGGAGGGTGAGGGTGGGTCTTATCAACCAAAAGGAGGATTTTTCATGAACATTGGCATACTGACAGGTGGTGGTGACTGTCCGGGACTTAACTCTGTAATCAGGGCAATCGTAAAAAAAACCTCAAAGCTTGGTCATCATGTAGTAGGTATCCGTGATGGCTGGAAGGGACTGATTGACCTGAACTTTATAGAGCTTAATACAGGTTCTGCGTCAGGAATCCTTCATTTGGGAGGCACAATACTTGGCACATCACGTACCAACCCCTTTGCTAAGGAAGGTGGTCCGCAGAAGGTTATGGATAACATAAAAAAATTAGGTATTGATGCCTTAGTCGCTATCGGCGGTGATGACACGCTCGGTGTAGCACACAAACTCTACGGTATGGGCATCAATACAATAGGGGTACCCAAGACCATAGATAATGACCTTTCGGCTACTGATTTTACCTTTGGATTCGACTCTGCTGTAAATATCGTAATGAACGCCCTTGACAATCTTCACAGTACAGCGGAATCCCATCACAGGGTAATGGTGGTAGAGGTTATGGGCAGGCATGCCGGATGGATTGCCACATATGGAGGACTTGCCGGTGGAGCTGACTACATACTAATCCCTGAAAAACCTTTTACTATAGATGAAGTATGTGACAGCATTAAGAGGAGACATGCAACAGGGAGGACATTCAGCATAATTGTTGTCGCAGAGGGGGCAGTGTTAGAAGAGACAGAAGTAGTAATTACAAAGGATGTCAAGAAAGATGCCTTCGGACACGTCATGCTTGGCGGTGTAGGAAAGTTTTTATGCACAGAAATAGAAAAACGTACCGGCTTTGAGTGCAGGGATGTAGTCCTGGGACATCTCCAGCGCGGAGGAAGTCCTACAGCCTTTGACAGGATACTCGCCACTCGTTATGGGATTGCTGCTGTTGACCTGATTGAAAAAAAGGATTTTGGAAAGATGGTAGCGCTGAGAGGTAACCAGATAGTTGCGGTCAGCCTGGAAGAAGGTGTGAAACGGGCTAAGACCGTGGACATGGATGTATACGAGATTGCAAAGACATTTTTCGGGTAGATGAAAACCAGGGTGCATCTATTCATCAGCGG
>MHEI01000001.1:5370-7518 GCA_001805165.1 Nitrospirae bacterium RBG_16_43_11
GGGTGTCTTCTTCAGAGACTCTGCAAAGCAGGTAGCCCAATCTATAGGACTTACCGGTTATGTACGAAACCTGCGGGATGGCCGTGTAGAAGTAGTGGCTGAAGGAGAAAAGGATTCTCTGGATAAAATGGTCCAGTGGTGCCATAAAGGACCACCGGCCGCAATAGTCGAATCGGTAGATGTACAGAATGAGCAGTATCAGGGAGAGTTTGATCTATTTGAAGTGAAAAGATCAGGGAGGATTTCGTGAAAAAAATTAACTTCGCAATGGCCTTGCACTTCCATCAACCTGTTGATAACTTTGACAGCGTATTCAAAGAGGCATATGAGAAGAGCTATAAGCCATTCATTGATGTTCTTGAAAATTTTCCTGATATCAAAGTTACCCTTCACTACTCCGGCAGCCTTCTGGAATGGATCGAGTCAAACAGGCCGGAGCTGATAAAAAGGATTGCAGGATTAGTCGCAAATGGTCAGGTGGAGATGATGACAGGCGGTTTCTATGAGCCGATAGTATGCGTCATACCCCGCCGTGATTCTATCGGGCAGATTAGTATGTTAACGGAATATATAAAAAATAAATTCCACACTGAAGCTGAAGGGATGTGGCTTACCGAACGGATATGGGAGCCTCACCTCCCCAGCCTGCTTCATGATTCCGGCATAAAGTATATAATTATTGACGACATCCATTTCCGTTATGCAGGACTCCTCGAAGACCAGCTCTATGGCTATTATTCAACGGAGGATGAGGGAAAGGTAGTTTATCTTTTTCCATCCAGTGAGAGGCTGAGATATTCGATCCCATTCAGAGAAGTCCATGAAACGATAGACTATCTTAACAGTGTAGCTACTGAAGAGGGGGACCGTGTCCTGGTATATGGCGACGATGGAGAGAAGTTCGGTCTGTGGCCGGATACATACAACTGGGTATATAACCAGAAGTGGCTTGAACGTTTTTTTGAAGCGCTTCGCCGGGAGTCTTCATGGATAAATGTTACAACTATTGGCGAGGTATCTAAGAATACCCGTTCACATGGAAGGGTATACATACCAACGGCATCTTACAGAGAGATGATGGAATGGGCGCTGCCTAATGAAAGCGGCGTTCATTTTGAGAATGTCCTTCAGGATATACGCAATAGCGGTAAAGAAGGTTATTATGCCCCATTCATCCGCGGAGGTTTCTGGCGTAATTTCCTTGAGAAGTATCCTGAATCAAATAACATGCACAAGAAGATGCTGAGGGTAAGTAATAAAGTAGCAGGACTTACAAATGGCAGCGATAAACCTATCACCCCTGACTACATCGGAAGGAGTGTTGCACGTAAGGGGGAAGGACTTCCTCCAAATATATACGAGGCATATTTAGAGTTATGGCGAGGACAGGTAAATTGCCCATACTGGCATGGGATATTCGGCGGGCTATACTTAGGACATCTGAGGACGGCTGTTTACAGGCATCTCATAAGCTCAGAACGTATCGCAGATGAATCACGGCATGGAAAGCATAACTGGATGGAAGTGGAAAACTTTGATTTCGATTGTGACGGAAGCGATGAGGTATTAATTACAACTCCTCTTGTTTCCTTAGTCATTGACACTCATAAAGGAGGAATGCTGACAGAACTTGATTACAGGACTGCATCATTTAATATTCTTAATACCCTTGCCAGAAGACCTGAAGTTTATCATAAAAAGATCATCGCATCGAATAGCGGAGGTCACGGGGAAGGAGGCCCGGCATCCATACATGACATATCAAGGTCCAAAGAGGCTGACCTGCATCTCCATCTGCACTATGACAGTTACCGGCGGGGCATGTTGATAGATCACATATTCGGAGATAATACAACGTTGGAGTCCGTGATGCAGAACAAGCATGAGGAGATTGGAGGATTTCCCTTTATACCTTATACATCTTCAATAAAGGATGTCCGGAATGGAAAGGTTGTAGCACTTGCGGGCGATGGGTTTATACATGGAACAAAGATCAGTATCACGAAGAATATAAAGATTGAGCATGGAAGCCCTGACATGGAAATCACTTATGCAATAAGGCATGTATCGGGCGCGCCGCGGGACATATGGTTCGGCCCTGAATTTAATTTTGCCATGCTTAATGGCAAATCCGAGTTCTGCAAATAT
>MHEI01000001.1:7541-7770 GCA_001805165.1 Nitrospirae bacterium RBG_16_43_11
AGATTCATGTCAGACAAGTAAGGGAGAAAGCAAAGAAATCACATACTTCGGCATAGAAAACAAACTCATCTCAACCAATATAGGCCTGTCCTTCTCTGAAGTCTGCACATTATGGAGATTCCCAATAGAGACCGTATCACAATCTGAAAGCGGATTTGAGAAGGAATACCAAAGCTCAGTCCTGATTCCACACTGGCGATTCGGCCTTAAAGAAGGCGGTGAGTGGGGG
>MHEI01000002.1:0-7276 GCA_001805165.1 Nitrospirae bacterium RBG_16_43_11
TGAATATAGACAGAACAGGGAGGCTAACTCGGTCATCCGCTGCACAGAATAGAGTACGGTTGACACGTGCAGAGGGTGAAGCGACCATAAGGCTGTAATAAACATGGCGACCCCCACCCCCACCCCCACCCTTACCCTCTCCCTGAGGGAGAGGGAATTACCCTCCCCTTCAAGGGGAGGGGTAGGGTGGGGATGGGCTAACCAGGGATTTTCAGATGAAGACAGCAGTAGAAGTGTCAACAGAAAAATACCCATTGTATTAAAGAGATGTATGAGGATATTCGTTAATTTAATTGAGAAGGGATCTGTATTGCCGGCCAGGTAATAATTCAAAGCAAAACTCGCCATTGACACGGGACGATAAAGAGGTCCAGACTTCGTTGAGAATATTGCTTCATATAGCCCGGATGGACTTAAATCAGTTAAGCTCAGTTTTGCATTACTATCGAGGATACCAAAATCATCCAGTAAATAAGGGCCCTTCGCACCGGTGTAATACAATACAAAGACAACAACAATAATAGGGAGGAGGATTGTTAAAGATTTAAAATTATGGTTCCAAATCATCTATATCTTTATTGAACATGACCTTTTTCAGAATATCTGGATATCTCTTGTAATCATAAACTATGCTGTCCTGTATAGCACATTCCCATGTGCAATTACACTTTCTGTCCTTAATATACTGGACTACCCTGTGAGTTTTATCTAATGCCAGAATCTTTTTGAGGTCATAATTATATTTTCTCAGGTTGCCCAGATTTTCTTCAAGCATCTCGCATGGAAAGACATTACCGAAGGAATCTATCACGATCATCCTCTTGCCCGCATAACATTCGTAGATCCTCTCCTCAGACTGCAGGGTTCTCAAGACATCCCTCCTCGTCAGGACAGGCAGGAGATCAAACAACCTGTCTACAAAACCAGCATCCCCGTCAGTAATATCCTTTTCCATATATTCTATAAGCTCTTTGTACTTCCCTATGTCAACATCCTTCAAAATCGGATTCCTGGCGTCTCCCCTGATATAGTTTATGTTATACTGGTCAATCTCCATCTCCCTCCTGATATAGTTGTAGATATCAATCGCCTTATCCTGATTGTGCGTGCAAAAAGTCGTGGCAGCCAGGATCCTCAGATTATCGTATCCTTTTTTTAACTCCCTGAGATTTCTGTAAGTCTCCCACACCTTTTCAAAATTACCTTTTACCCCTCTGATATTGTCATGCAGTTCACCTATACCGTCTATAGAAAGGCTGACGCGCACAAGGGCCTCCGGACAGCCCTTCAATATCTCTTCTGTAGTCTTCCTGATCACGTCAGGGGACAATGCGTTTGTCGGTATGCTGAAGGCGCCAATCCCGTTATTACTGTAAAATATCCTGCAGATGTCTGACAGGTCCTTTCTGAGAAAAGGCTCACCGCCACCAAGCGTGAGATATTCAATATGCTGCATATGCCCGGAGATCTTTTCTATCTCACTGAGTGTCAGTTCATCTTTCTTATTAAGATTCTTCCAGTTAAAGCAGGTTATGCACTTTGAATTGCATATGGATGTCACATGGAAAATGACATAGTTTGGCATCCCCTTGTTATTTGTGAACAGTCTGTAGAGCTGATAAGGCTTCACCCGAAAAACCCACCCTCACCCTTTCCCTCTCCCTGAGGGAGAGGGGATTTTGGCTTCTGCTCCCTATCCTTTAAGATGATGCCGGTTATTCCGCCAATCCCTATTATAACAGAGAAAACATATTCATAAAATACCGAGACTAACATGAACAGAAAACCCTTTTCCCTCGAGATAAAAGAAAACAAACCCGAGTTACCTATGAGAAATATAAAAAAGAGGCAAAATGGAGCTATAATGAATTTAGGGTTAAACAACAGCGCAAAGGTACTGACAAAGCTTATTAATGCAATCAGGGTGAGGAAAGTTCTCATAAAAGATGCATGGGCCCCGCACATCTTCTTATTCCCGCGTACCACCCTTGAGAGCATAATGCTCCTCCTGAAATATTTCCTTGCGATAGAAAGAAAACCAGGAAAATGATGGCCAACCAGTACATCCTTATGGACCACTGTTTTTCCCTTTGGCAGACGCATCCCAAACTCAATATCTTCTACATCCGCACCTTTAAACCTCGTATCAAACCCCCCGACCGCCAGAAAGGTCTCTCTTCTTACAGCTCCAACCTGACTCGAGAAATAGTCGCTGTACTTATCAGCCACGGCAAGGGTGTAATGATTTTTAAGCGCATTATATTCAGGCGCCAGCCCCTTGCTGAGGGATTTTTTCCGGGGTAATCCGACTATCGCAACAATCCCTTCATCATCATTAAATGTTTCACTGAGCAATTCAAGCGCCCTGTTGTCCAGCTCTGTATCAGAGTCAATAAAAAATAATATGCCTCCACGGCTGTGCTTTACCCCGATATTCCTCGCATGTGCCGGCCCTGAATTGTTATCGAGCCTTAACAGTTTACATGGGAATTTTCCTGCAACCTCATAGGAATTATCAGTACTTCGATCATCCACAACTATAACCTCATAGTCTTTGTATGATGAGGCATAGACAGATTCAAGACATTTCCCAATTGCTTTATCAGCATTATACAAGGCTATTATTACTGAAATCATATCTGCATTCCTGTCAAGTCTTCAAATTCATCATCTCGTAAAAAGAAGTCAGGAGGTTTCGATTTATCACTAAAGAACAGATGAAGTATATTACAACGCCGGTTAATATGCAGGATGTTAAAATGAGCAGCGGATCAATACCATAATGTCTGAGTATCATTGCAATCATTAATGTAGGAATTGCCATTATGAGGCTCATGGGAAAGACTTCTTTCAGAGTCAGGAACAGGTCATAAGCTCTTAAACCGACAAGGCTGTATGGAACCGAGAGTAACGGGTAAAATATGACGACAGATGCTGCGGCATAACTTATTGTTGCTCCTTGTATTCCCCACATTAAACCTATGTAAACTGAGGCTGCTGTTACAAACAACAGCAAAAGGCTCATGTGAAACTGGATGTCTGTCTTGCCCTTTGATAAATACAGGACACCGTTGGTCGCTATGAATGTCTGGACAATCCCGGCAAAGGATAACAACTGCAAAAGGAATATTGCAGGCATCCATTTCTCTCCGAATACAACCCTTATGAGTTCCGGGGCAGTTATCGAAATACCAATCATGAAAGGAAGCACGATAAAGCCTATATGCTTCATAGCCTGCAGGTATAGTTCTTTTATCCTGATATTTTCTGTCTGAATTTTTGAGAAGACAGGAAAGAGGACATTGTTTGCCATAATGGAGGATGTTTCAACCGGAAAGGCTATTAATCTCTGTGCAATGGTAAAAAAACCGAGGGCCTCCGGACCAAGGAACTTTCCAATTAAAATATGAGGGACCCTTTCTGATAAAAAGTTAACTATATTATAACCAAGATAGTTCATGCTGAATTTCAAAATGGACCGGACTTCCCCCCACATGAAGTGCCATGAAGGAAACCATCTTCCTGAAAACCAGAGTAATACGGCGGTTAACAGATCTTCGGCCAGCATCTGCCCTACTAAGCTCCAGACACCATATCCTTTATAGGCAAGGATTATTGCCAATGAACCGCTCAGGACAATGCATACGATCCTGACAATATAAATATATTTAAAATCAAGACGCTTGATAAGGATGGACTGCTGAACAATATATAATGAAGTGAGAAAAAAGGTGGACGATAATACAATCAATATCGGACCCAGCCGCGGCTCTCCAAAAAAGAGGCTGACTAACGGAGAAATCAGAACACCTGTTACTGTGGTCATGATGCCGACAAGGAGGGTAAACCAGAAGATGCTCGACATCGCCTTCTGACCAAGCTCCTGCGCATGAACAATAGCTGAACCGCTGCCGAATTCAGTCAGGAAACCTATCAAAATAGTAAATATTGTAGCTATTGCGATAAGACCAAAATCTTCCGGTTGGAGGAGCCTGGCCAGCACTACAGTTATTAGCAGCGTAAAACAGGACTGAACCCCGCGATTCAATCCAGTCCACCTGATACCTGAAATCGTCTTTTCTTTTAGATTAAACGAGTCTAACACGCATGGTCTCCAATCCTGACCCATCTCACTTTAAATCTTCAATTTTTCTCTGAGCTATTTCATATATTTTACTGTTCTGATTATTCCCGGAAGTCATCTTTAACACGCTCTGCAATTCCTTTCTTGCAAGCTCTTTTTTACCCTGACTCTCATAGACCCTTGCCAGGTTGAACCTCGCAGCATAATCATTGGGATTAAGGCTAAGGGCCTTCCCTAAGGCATCAATAGCCGGTACCGTCTCCCTTTTAGAAAAATACAGGAGACCAAGATTGGTGTATGAATTGAATTGCTCAGGATTCTTATCAAGGACGCTTTGATAAAGGGCCAGCGCCTCATCAAGCCTTCCCTGTCTCTGATAGACATTAGCAAGCGACTGCGATGCCTCCGGGTCATCAGGGCTCAGGGATATCACCTTTTTGAACATTTTTTCGGACTGGACAAACATCCCCTGACTTGCGTATATATACCCCAGGTCAAGGAGTACATCCTGGTTATATGGCATGGAAGAAAGTACATTCTCAAAGGCACTTTGCGCATCTCCCAACTTGCCATTATACATATAGATAAGTCCTATGCCCCTTTGGGCGCCAGGATTGTTAGGGTCTTCCTCAAGTGCCCTGGCCGTGATATTATACGCCTTTTCTAACTCCCCCATCTTCGCATAAACCTCTACCAGCTCCTGATATACCGTCGGATTATTTGGGCTGATGCCGATTAATAACAACAGGTGTTTAGCCGCTGAAGGCATATCCCCTTTCTCTCTGTAAATCTTTGCCAGATAAACATTGATAGTTGAACCGTCTGGGTCAATCTCTTTAGCCTTTAAAAAAAATTCCATAGCCTTATTCAGCTCATTCCTCTTATAATAACAGATTCCGATGCCGGACAAAGCGGCGCTGTTACCTGGATCCACCTTTAGAACTATCTGATATTCTGACTCTGCAGCATCCAAGTCTCCCGAATCCATATAAGTATCGCCTATTGCAATTCTGGCATCGGTAGATTGGGGGTTTTCCTCTATAACACTTGACCATAAAGTCAGGCTATTCTGCCATACCTGATTATTTGTTACAGTCCCGGCGGAATAGAGCAGTGTTATGACTCCGAGAAGTGCGTAGCTTATCCCTCTCGTAGACCTTGTTGCGTCAAATCCCGCTCTCAACCTCCCCAAAAGGATGCCAAACACTCCCATTACTCCTGCTGCTGCCATATGCCCTCTATTTTCCTGGTAGGGTATATTAAGGGAAATAAGTGTCATAGGGAGTAGAGTTACAAAAAACCAGATCATAAAAAAAGACAGCGTTTTCCCAATCTGATCAGACCTCCGCCATAATAGATAGGCTGATACCAGCAGGTATATGATCAGGGTGAGGGACAGGAGAAGATATATATCAACGGTATCTTTGATCTTGTGCCAGAGACTCAGATGAACAGGCACTATTATGGTATAAAAATATTTAGCCAGGACCCTTACTCCTATTACAAAACTGTTAATGAATCCTTCCCCCTGTTCCATCCCGCCAATGGCTGAGACCGAAGAGACTTTGAATGCCTTAAAGAAGGTAAGACGTATGATAATGCCTATGAATATTCCTGAAATCGCAAAGGGGAAATAGGGGAGGAAGGCACGATAATTTGTGCGTATAGATATCTTGTTGAAATAGAGGTCATATAATAATAACAACACAGGGAGAGTAATTGCTATCTCTTTAGTAAGCATGCCGAGGAGAAAGGCCAGGAAGGAAGCAACATAGTAGGTAGCAGGTTGCAGGTAGCAGGTTGCAGGTAAATCTTTAAAACTGCTGCTCGCCGCCTGCTCACTGCTTCCTAACTCCGATACATTCTTCCTGCTACCCGCTACCTGCTCACTGCTACCTGAATTTGCTGCCTCCCTGAATCTCATCCAGAAATAAAACGCCAGGAGACAAAAGAAGGTAGTCATCACACTGGACCGGGCTGTGATATAATTCACAACTTCCGAGTTGAAGGGTGTAGTTAGAAAGAGGAGACCGGCGGCCAGTCCGGAGAAAAACGGCCTATCTATTCTTTGCATCATCTCTACAATAATGAGAAACAGAAGAAATGCAGAGCCGATATGGAATCCCATGTTGACTAAATGATACCCCATGGGGTCCAGTTTTCCAAAATAGTAATTTACCGCATAACTAACCAGCACAAGGGGGCGATAATGTAGAAAAACTCCGGATAATACGCTGAATGTCCTATGGTCGGTAAAGAATAGAGGGATATTTCCGGGATTCTGTATATATGGGTTCTGTACAATATGGTGCCGGTCATCGTAATGAAAACCATTATGCAGCGAGTTTAAATAGATTCCTATGCCCAGCAAAATAAAAAGACCGAATACTACGCCATTTATTATAAGTTGTCTCTTACTCAGCATCTTTTTTACCATACATGCTCAATTTAGAGTAGACATATAATAGATCCTTCCGGGTATTATAGTCGTTTGGTATATAAGACAGCACATTCTCAAATTCCCTTTTGGCATTATCCCACTGCATATTGTACATATAGATGAGTCCTAATGCCCTTCGTGCCCCTGGATTATGTGGATCCTTTTCCAACGCCTTGTTCATCATTCGATAGGCATAATCCAGTTTCCCCATATTTGCATAGTTCTCTACTAACTGTTCAAAGACCCTCATATTATGCGGGCTGAACTGTTGCATCCGTAACAAATGCTTCGAAGACGATAATAAATCCCCTCTTTCTTTATGGATCTTTGCCATATAATGGTTGGCCTCCATATGGTAAGGCTCTATCTCCAGCGCCTTCTGCATAAATTCCATAGCCTTGTCTGAATCTCCCCTCTTGTAATAAAGCGATCCTAATTTAGTCAATGCAATAAACTCTTCAGGATCAATCTTCAGAACTGTCTTATATTCCATCTCTGCACTATATATATTTCCTATCTTGTCGTAATAGTTGCCTAATTCAAGATGACCGACTGTTGATCGTGGGTATTTATTAACAACATCAGACCAGAGGCTGAAATCATCCTTCCACACAACATTCCTGGCTATTGTCCCTGTTGAATATAAAACCACCAGAACCCCCGCAAGCACATACGGCAGGACCTTTTGGAGCCCTCCCCCAGCGCACCATTTCATCCTGAATTTCTCAAGAATAATGGCCAGAATTCCTATA
>MHEI01000002.1:7359-15039 GCA_001805165.1 Nitrospirae bacterium RBG_16_43_11
ATACCACAATATAAAAAAAGATGCCATTTTCCATAGGCGGTCAGAACTTCGCCATAACAGGAAGGCCAAAATAATTAAACCTATAATGACGATGATTGAAAGGAAAAAATAGAAATTAAGGCTATCCTGAATAAGATGTTGAATACTCAACCGGTAAGGTAAGATTATGTCATAAAAATACTTGACCAGTACCTTTGACTTGGTGATAAAATAAAATCCCTCCTCCACCTTCTTGCCTTTTATAGGATTAAATGCGCCAAAAAAGATAAGACGGCTAATAAAACCTACGAATACCCCTGTTGCAACAAAAGGTATGTAGCGATAGATAGTCTTGATGGATACCCTTTTAAAATAAAGGTCATATAACAACAATATGACAGGGAGCGTAATGGCTATCTCTTTAGTAAGCATGGCAAGGAGAAAGGCAAGGAGGGAAGCAATATAGTAGGTAGCGGGTAGCGGGTAGCAGGTAGCAGGTAAATCTTTAAAACTGCTGCTTGCCGCCTGCTTACTGCTACCTGAATTTGCTACCTCCCTGAATCTCACCCAGCAATAAAACGATAACAGATAGAAGAAGGCACACATTACTGTAGATCTGGCTGATATGTAATTTACCACTTCGGAATTGAATGGCGTGGTCAAAAACAGGAGGCCTGCAGCTACCGGAGGGAGAAAAGATATCCCCTCACCCATCATTCGCCGTATGATCAGTAGAACAAGGAAGGCCGACCCAATGTGGAATCCCAAATTTACAAGATGATAACCCACAGGATTCAGCTCACCAAAATAAAAATTGAGGGCATGACTCACTAAAACAAGGGGGCGGTAGTGGAAAAATGCCCCTGAAAAGACACTAAAGGTTCGGGGCTCTTTGAAAAAGAGGGGAATATTTTCCAGATTCTTTATGTAGTAATTACCGGTAATATGGTGACTATCGTCATAATGAAAACCATTATGCAAAGAGTTAAAATAGATCCCCATGCCCAGCAAAATAAAAAGACCGAATACACCTCCATCTATTATAACCTGCCTTTTACTAAGCATCCTTGTTATCACACATGCCAATATCTATTTTAATGACGCCAGTCTCTTCTGTGCTGCCTGATGGATCTCTTTATTAGTATCCACTTTTGATGTTGCTGTTAGCACCTTCTGCAATTCTTTCCTTGCCAGGTCTTTTCTCCCCTGCATCTCATAAGCCCTCGCCAGATTGAATCTAACCCCGTGAGATTCAGGGTTCTGACGAATGTCCGCCTCAAACGACTCTGCAGCCTTTGCCATATCCCCCTTCTGAAAATAGACAAGGCCAAGGTTGTTATAGGAAAAGAACAGGTTCGGATTTATATCCATTGCTGTTTGATACGAGGCTAATGCCTCCTCTATTCGTCCCTTTTTGAAATACAGGTTCCCCATGGTCTGAAGCACTTCCGGGTCCTGCGGATTCATAGCCAACGCTTCTTTGACCTGTTCTTCAGTCATATTTAAAATCCCCATCCTGGAGTAGACATACGTCAGGTCTATGCGGGTCCTGACATCACCAGGCAGAAGCCCCAATACCACCTCAAATTCCCTTTGGGCAGCATCCCACTTCTTTTTATACATATAGATGAGGCCCAGTGCCCTTCGAACGCCAGGATTGCCAGGGTCTTCAGCCAGAGCCATGGTCATCATTCTATGAAAATCGTCTATTCTCTCCATCTCCATATAGTTCTCTGCTAACTGCTCAAAGATTCTAAGATCATGCGGACTAAAACCAAGAACGATCAGCAAGTGCCTGTTCGCTAAATTCAGTTGCCCTCTCTCTTTATATATCCTGGCCATATTCTGGCTTGTGTACATACTATAAGGCATTATTTTTAATGCCTTCTCAAACAATATTACAGCCGTATTTAAGTCCCCTTTTTCAAGATAAATTGCCCCAAGTCTATTCAAAGCTACTAGATTTTCAGGCTCTCTGTTTAATACCTCTCTATACTCAGTCGCTGCACGGCCAAAATCTCCGGACCTGGCGTAATAGCTGCCAATCTGAAGACGTACAATTATAGACTGCGGATATTTTTCCATGGCATCGGACCAGAGGATAACATCACTCTTCCACACAACATTCCTGGCAATGGTGCCTGCCGAATATATGACCACTAAAACCCCGCACAGTATATATATAACAACCTGTTGAATGCCGCCTCTTTGAACCCGTTTCATTGTCAGTTTATTCAGTCCGACAGCCACTATCCCCATCAGCCCTGCCACGGACAGATATCCTCTATTCTCCTGATAGGGTGCATGCAGGGAGACGGCCATTATAGGAAATAAGACAATAAAAAACCATACTATATAGAAAGACACCATCTTCCCCCCCCGGTCAGGACTACGCCAAAGGCGAAAGGCCAATAAAATTAAGCCAATGACCATGATGAGTGAGAGGGAAAAATAGATATTCAGATTATCCTGGATCAGATGCTCAATACTCAGTTGGGTAGGAACAATCATGTGATAAAAATACTTTGCCAGGACTTTTACTTTAATCACAAGATGAAAATTATCCACCCAGCTTTCTCCAGGTGCTGTCACAGATCTCCCGAAAAAGATACGACGAAGAAAGAATACTGAAAAAATGCCAATAAGTGCAAATGGCATATACGGTAAAAAGTTTCGATAGTTAAGAACTGATCGTCGTTGCGGCTTGGAGGAATAGGAGGACGATGACTTTGGAAAATACAGGTCATATAACCACAACATCACCGGCAAAGTAATGGCTATTTCCTTGGTCAGTATGGCAAGAATGAACGTAAGGAGGGAAGCAATATAGTAGGTAGTAGGTAGCGGGTAGCGGGTAGCAGGTAAATCTTTAAAACTACTGCTTGCCGCCTGCTCACTGCTACCTAATTCCCCTACATTCTTCCTGCTACCTGCTACCTGCTCACTTCTACCTAATTTTGCTACCTCCCTGAATTTCACCCAGCAATAAAACGATAACAGATAGAAGAAGGCAGACATTACCGTTGATCTGGCCGCTACATAATTCACCACCTCTGAGTTAAATGGCGTGGTAAGAAAGAACAAACCTGCAGCCAGGGCAGGAAAAGAGAGTGACTCCCCGCCTCTCATCATCAACTGTATGACCAGGAAAACAAGGAATGCCGATCCTGCATGGAATCCCAGATTGACCAGGTGATATCCTGCGGGGTTCAACTTCCCAAAATAGTAATTAATGGCATAGCTTGACATGATGAGAGGACGGTAATGGCGGGCAGTGCCAGAAAATACGCTGAATGTCCTGGGTTCGGTGAAGAAAAGCGGAATATTCGAGGTATTCTGTATATAGGGATTTTTGACAATATGATGATAATCATCATATTGAAACTCATTATGAAGGGAGTTGAAATAGATTCCAAAACCCAATAAGAGGAAGAAGGCTAAGACACCAATTTTAATTATAAGCTGTTTATGTTTCATCGTAAGATTTAGTAACCTCCTGACAATTAAAAATAGTACCCATTGATATGTTTGCAATTTTCATACCTTCCAAACTTATTATCGTCTGCAATAAATGCCTCTCAGCAATTGAAATTATTTTAGAATATTGTTAATATTAAATCAATTCAGATGAAAGTCCGCATACTTATACTCATCATAATCTCTTTCGCAATTTATTCCAACTCCCTCTTTAATTCCTTTGTCTGGGTTGACCATACTCAAATCATTCAGAAAGAACATATTATTCAGGACCTTAATGGTCTTGTAAATGTATTCTCAAGTGGGATGCCCGGATTTTCTTCTTTGATTAAAGGGGGATATTACAGGCCAATTATAAATCTGGCATATTCCATTGATTACTGGATATGGGGGCTCAATCCTCCTGGATTTCATCTGACTAATGTGCTGCTTCATACACTCACTGGTATACTGCTTTATTTTGTCCTTATACGCATGCTTGCAAAGGAACCTGTGGCATTTCTTTCAGTTGTATTCTTTCTCGCACATCCGATACACACAGAGGCCGTCTCGTGGATATCAGGCAGGGCAGATATGGTTTTCACCCTTTTTTACCTCCTGTCCCTTATGTTTTATTTGAAGGCCTGTACCGATCAAACCCAAGGGTCTTCAAAGTATAAACATTACCTCATTTCAGGACTATTTTTTATATTTTCGCTATTATCAAAGGAAATGGCAATAACCCTCCCCCTGATAATTATCCTTTACGATATCTGCTTCCGATTCAGGGACAAACTTTCCGATATTACCCAAGCTGCGAGGGGCTATATATTCTATTTTGGGATATTAGGCGGCTATCTACTTTTCAGATACGCCATTCTCGGTGGGGTTGGGTCAGGCCAGGGTATTCCAGGCAATAGTTTCGTGACTACATTTTTCACGACTTCACGAATCTTTGCGGGATACATATGGCAGTTATTATTCCCTGCAAAACTTGCTGTGGCAGATGTAGTACGCTTAGCAAATACCATTATGGATCCGAGCGTTATCGGGTCTGTCCTTGTACTTCTTTTATTGATAGTTGCAGGCTTCCTCTTTCTTCGCTCGCTCCCGGATATATCTTTTGGTATCTTCTGGTTCTTTGTTACTCTTATACCGGTATCCAATTTTGTTCCAGCTTTACACCTCAGGGCAGAACGTTTTCTTTATATTCCATCTATCGGTTTTTGCATTATCCTGGCATCTCTCCTATGGGGATGGTATGCATTAATGAGGACAAAGGGGCATCAATGGAGGTGGGTTGTCATATCTACTGCCATAGCTATAACAATAGCATATGGAGTCCTGACATTTGACAGAAACTTTGACTGGAAAAATGACATCACAATATTTTCTGACGCAATAAGAAAAAGTCCTTATACCAGAGAAGCCTATGTAGAACTTGGGGTAACATATCGGGAGATCAAGAAATACAAAGAAGCTGAGAGGGCATTTCTTGCTGCCATTGAAGAAAGAGAGGGATACGCAAGCTTTGTGCAGCCACAAGTCGTGAGGCAAAACCTTGCGGAGATCTATCTGATAGCAGGACAACCTTTAAAAGCAGTGGAACATCTACTGTGGTTGACTCAATATTTCAGAAATAGTTACGAGTTTCAAAGAGACTTAGGGATAGCGTATATGCAGATTGGCAGACCCGAATGGGCAAATGTGAAATTCAGGCAGGCGCTTAGTACTGCCCCGCCTGATCCCAGGTTAATGGACATTTTCCAGAGGGCAATCAGACATACTGAATCAGCTCCTGGTGAACCAGAGAGCGATCAATTGCAGCAGAGGCTTCCTTTAGAAATGATACACTATGATCTTGGGACTGCCCATCTCCAGTTGAAAGAATATAATGCTGCTATTTCAGCGTTTTCTATTGCGCTTTCTATAAACCCTGACTCCATTAATTCTCGTTTAGGAATAACGAATGCCCGGAAAGAAATGAAGGAGACAAACCCATAATCCTTTATCTTTCAATGCGGTAGACCCCGGTCATGATTTCCCCTGTCGTCGGATGAGTATACCCACCAATTAATTTTAAATCTTTCGGGGCTAGCGCCGGGTTAAATAAAAACCGCAATTTAGGCCTTAAAAAGTACTCAACAATGTTATCAATAATAATGTAATCTATCTTATTTTCCTTAGCCATCCTTATTACCTCTTCATAGGTAGCCGGGGTTTGGAAAAATATGGCATCGGCATAATACGCAATAAAAGGTTTTCTTGACATAGCCCTGATAGGGTGTGGCAAGTTCTTTTTCATCCATAACCCTGTCTCCTTCCTAATATCTATAGGTATCTCTCCCTCCCAGAATTTATACATCCCACTTGAAACCATATGATACTGTGGGATAAAGGAAAGAAGTGCTATAACCATCATTGCCGGTATAGCAGCCTTCTTAATTAATCTCCAATTGTCCCTTTTTGCGAGAGAGTTATAAATATGTATGATCCCTCCTGATGCGAGAATTAAGAATATCGGCAGAACAGGAGAGAGATACCGCATACGCTCATCAATTAGTGGAGAAGGTGGGAGAATCAATAGTAACAGAAAATATACAACAAAGAAAGATAATAGGTAGGGTACCGTGAAATCCAGCCTTAATCTCAATCTCCTGATACTTGCTGCGATACTGATAACTATAAATAATAAAGCAGAGGAGAGCATTTTAAATAAAGAATATGCATAGTGCCGGAGATTGGTTGATGTTTTATCTATTAACTTTGTGAATATATCCTTCCCGGTCTGCCCGGCATCAAGGTGTTCCCATCCACTGACCGTATCAGCCCCTTCTTCCATGACCACTTCCGTAATGTTCCCATAAGATGCGGTAAGGGTCCACTCACCGAAGATAGAATACAGGTGTATAAGGTAAGGAGCTGTAATAATAAAGAAACCCGCAATTAAGAGGCCGATAAATGTAATTCCCTTTCTTATGGAGAATTTTCCGACTAAGGAATAGATAATGATCCATCCAGCCAGAATACCTAAAACGATAATACCAGGTAACCTTGTCATGTAGGTCAACCCCACAAAGCCTCCTGAAGCAAAAAACCACCCCACTTTCCCCCTCTCCAGTGCATAATGGCCCATAGTTATGGCTGAAATAAATAATAAAATAAAGAGGGCCTCTGTATACATAGTAACAGACCAGTTGATCATAACCGGACTGAAGAGTATAAAAATGGAACTGAACCATCCTGCCCTTTCACCGTACATTGCCCTGGTCAGGAAGTAGACAGGAATAATAAGAAGGGAACCGGAAAGCATTGAAACAATCAGTGCAGAAAGCTCAAGATTTTGAAATATAAGATAGAATGCTGAGGTAATTAATGGATACAGAGGAGGCAGTATTATTTCGCCCCCTCCCAGAAAATCTGTAGATAACTTCCCGTTAAGTATAGATTTGCTTATAGAAAGATAGGTACATGCGTCCGGATATATTAGCGTGGTAGTTGAAAATAAAAGACGGGATGCAATTGCAATGATTATTAACAGTTCAAGGATTATTACTACTTTAGTCCGAATCTTTGGCACACCTGATTCCATATGACCTGTGGCTGTAATCGGGGCGTGAAAGAGACCTTACTGCCGGTCGTCCTTGTAGTCTACCCGGCAACTGGAATGTCCCACCCTTAAGTACATAGACATCTTTTGTATATCTACCATCATTAATAGTATTGCCGGGGTAGGGGAGTAAGTATGATGATGTCCACTCAGATACATTTCCTGCTGTATCATAAACACCATATACACTCTTATCTTCAGGATAGCTTCCTACCGGGGCAGTCCTGCCAAGTCCATTTTCACTTGTATGAGCCTTACCAATCTCATAATGATTCCCCCATGGCCATCTTCGTCCATCCGTCCCCATTGCGGCCTTCTCCCATTCAAACTCCGTTGGGAGACGTTTCCCCTTCCACTTGCAAAAATCATCAGCATCAAACCATGGGATATAGCTTGCCGGATAACGGTCAAATTCTGCCTGATTTATATATATATCTTGCGGGAATTCTTTTGGATAATTCAGGTTACCAAGCCACTCCCTTTTCTTTACTTTTATGTATTCCCTGTATTCTTCAATTGTCACCTCATATTTATCTATATAAAACGCCTTTAAATAGACCTTATGGCGGGGTTCCTCCATCACCCCGAAATCCTCGCCCCGTTTCCCATCTATACCATCGTCAGATCCGATTATG
>MHEI01000002.1:15100-15704 GCA_001805165.1 Nitrospirae bacterium RBG_16_43_11
CAGCACCATGATAATACCCCTATGAATATAAAGATCCTGATTTTCCATCTCCTGACAATTCTGAGTAAGATTAATTAATAGCCTATTAACAGCCTTCCTGACATTGAAAGTTACGACGTACATCGGGGATTGCATAAGCACATGGAGTCATATCAACTCCGTGACATGCAAGATAACATCGCATAAACGGAACCCCTGGAAAAGTATCGCTTTCAATAAACCATTTTGGTTTAGTCCCCCAGGTACCGGTTACTATTCCAGGTGCAAAGTTAATAAGGTGCGTTGATACTACTCCATCATTCATCCCATCTTCGAGATCATCAGGGAGTTCCCCTCCCAAACCATTTCCATACATAGTATTGGTCGCTTCAACATTGCTATGGACATTATAGTGGCACTCATGGCAATAGGCGCCCACACTGACTAAATGAAATTTGTGTAAATTACCCGTCCAAACGTTATAAGGAGGTTCAGCCTTGAGGCCAAAAAAATTGGTCCAATTTTTCTGGTTATCACCATCCGTAGGACCCCCGACATTTATATCAAATGCCCTCTGATCATGACATTGGAAACATAATAAAAAATTATTATAAAAAGACCTAGC
>MHEI01000003.1:0-6643 GCA_001805165.1 Nitrospirae bacterium RBG_16_43_11
TATCATCTCTCCATTTTTTATACGTAATGAGTCGCGGAGGTGCTTTAATAGTTCACCTGTTATTCTGACTTTATTTTCTTTTACTTGATTTTTGTTGATGAAGAAGACAGACAAGGGTGTTTATTAAAAAATATCCTTTACCTTTCGAAAGAAGCTGCCACTGCCGGCATTTATATCCTCTCCGGAAATCTTCGCATACTCTTCCAGGAGTTCTTTCTGTTTGGGGGTAAGTTTCTTTGGAATCTGAACATCTATTTGGACAATCTGATCTCCTGTACCGTAACCCCTGAGGTCCGGGATGCCTTTGCCCTTTATACGTAACATGCTTCCAGGCTGCGTTCCCGGCGGTATATTGAGAGACACATTTCCCCTTAACGTAGGGACTTCCATCTTGGAACCAAGGGCTACCTGAACAAAACTTAAAGGGATACTGCATATAACATCATTCCCCTCTCTAACAAAGAACGGGTGTTCTCTAACTGTAATGACGATATAGAGGTCGCCAGGCGGTCCCCCTTCTGTCCCTGCCTCACCCTCACCGGTAAGTCTTAACCTTGAACCTGCCTCAACGCCGGGAGGTACCTTTACTGAAAGTGTGCGCTCCTTTTGTATTCTCTTCCTGCCGTGGCATTTACCGCACGGGTCCGTGATAAGACGTCCCTCACCGTTACAATGAGAACATGTCCTCGTAAGCGTAAAGAAGCCCTGTTGAAATCTGATCTGACCGGTTCCCTTACAGGTAGGACAGACTGATTGCTTTGTAGAAGACTTTGCCCCTGTGCCATTACATGCGGCACAAGCCTCCATACGGGGTATGTTTATCTTGGTATCTAACCCAAACGCTGCCTCTTCGAAGGATATTTCAAGGTTATATCTGAGGTCTGCACCTTTTTGGGCATGCCTGCCCCTCCTTGTACCTGCCCCAAAAAAGTCTTCGAAGATATCCTCGAAGATATCACCAAAGCCGCCGACACCTCCAAAGCCCTCAGCGCCTCTGAAACCTCCCCCCGCCATTCCATGTCCAAACGTATCATATTTCTTACGTTTTTCGGGGTCGCTTAATATCTCGTACGCCTCGTTTATCTCTTTAAATTTCTCTTCTGACTCTTTATCTCCCTGAGTTTTGTCAGGATGGTGGCGAATAGCAAGTCTGCGGTAGGCCTTTTTTATATCTTCACCGGCTGCATCACGCCCTACACCCAGCACTTCATAGTAATCTCTCTTAGAGGACAATTCTTATCTGCTCCAATAACTTTTTATTACTTCTTATCCTTATCCACTTCTTCGAAGTCTGCATCTACAACATCTTCTTTGGGTTTGCTTTCTGCTCCGGCTTCCGGTCCTGCTCCTGCTTCACTTCCTCCCCCGGCAGCGCCTCCAGGTTGAGCTGCAGCCTTCTTGTACATCTCCTCAGCAAGTTTATGTGAAACAGTGCTTAATTCCTGTATAGCATTCCTTATAGACTCCACATTGTCAGACTCTAAAGCCTTTCTCGTGCTTTCAATAGCTGCCTGAATACTGGATTTCTCATCCTCTGATACCTTATCTCCAAATTCTTTCAGAGACTTATCAACCGAATAGACCATGTTATCCGCTTCATTCCTGACCTCTGCAAGCTCTTTCTTTTTCTTATCCTCTTCTGCATGAGACTCTGCATCTCTTACCATCTGTTTTATCTCGTCCTCTTTTAAACCGCTTGAGGCAGTAATCCTGATTGACTGCTCTTTACCTGTGGCCTTATCCTTTGCCGAGACATGGACAATTCCGTTTGCATCAATGTCAAATGTCACTTCAATCTGAGGGATACCACGGGGGGCAGATGGAATACCCATGAGCTCAAACATACCCAGCATTTTATTATCTCCAGCCATCTCTCTTTCACCCTGACAGACTTTTATAGTAACTGCGGTCTGACTGTCTGCAGCAGTTGAGAAAATCTGACTCTTACGTGAAGGGATCGTGGTGTTCCTCTCTATCAACTTGGTAAAAACTCCACCCAGTGTCTCAATACCAAGGGAAAGAGGGGTTACATCAAGGAGAAGGACATCCTTAACCTCCCCTTTCAATACTCCACCCTGGATTGCAGCCCCGATAGCAACTACCTCATCAGGGTTTACACCCTTGTGTGGTTCCTTGTCAAAGAAGTCACGAACCACTTTCTGTACTTTGGGCATCCTCGTCTGTCCACCCACCAGCACAACTTCATCAATTTGTTTTGCCGTAACACCGGCATCTTCCATAGCACGCCGGCATGGAGTAACAGAACCGTCAACCAGATCATCGGTAAGCTGCTCTAACTTTGCCCTTGAAAGTTTCATGGTGAGATGTTTTGGCCCTGAGGCATCGGCAGTAATAAACGGCAGGTTGATATCTGTCTCCATCGAGGATGACAACTCTATCTTTGCCTTTTCAGCAGCTTCCTTCAACCTCTGAAGGGCCATCTTATCTTTTCTGAGATCAATCCCCTGATCTTTCCTGAATTCATCAGCCATCCAGTCAATAATGCGGAGGTCAAAGTCGTCTCCTCCAAGGTAGGTATTACCATTAGTGGATTTGACCTCAAATACCCCCTCACCAATCTCAAGGATAGAGACATCAAACGTTCCTCCACCCAAATCATAAACCGCTATCCTCTCATCCTTCTTCTTATCAAGACCATACGCTAAGGATGCTGCTGTTGGTTCGTTTATGATTCTTAATACATTGAGACCCGAAATACGCCCTGCATCTTTTGTTGCCTGTCTCTGACTGTCATCAAAGTATGCAGGAACAGTAACTACTGCCTCTGTTACGGTCTCTCCAAGATAATCTTCTGCAGTCTGTTTCATCTTTTGCAGGATCATTGCTGATATCTCGGCAGGGCTGTATGCTTTACCCCTTGCCTCAACATGCGCATCACCGTTTGATGCCTCAACTATCTTGTATGGAAGCCGCTTCGCTGCCTCAGTTACCATAGTGGCATTAAACTTGCGGCCTATTAACCTCTTTATTGAAAATATCGTGTTTTCCGGATTTGTTATTGCCTGACGTTTGGCTATAGCCCCAACCAGCCTTTCACCTTTATCCGTGAAAGCAACAACTGACGGTGTTGTACGGCTTCCCTCAGAATTAGGTATAACTACAGGTTCTCCCCCTGTCATAACAGCTACACATGAATTTGTGGTTCCAAGGTCTATACCAATAACTTTTCCCATAATACTATTCCTCCTTTATTAAGAAAAAAACTCCACTTATTTATAACCATCATGACGTTGGGTTTCAAGTCTATATGAAAATATACTATTACTCACCCTGCTTATTCTTCGCAACACTTACAAGAGAATGTCTTAATACCCTGTCATTAAGAATGTAACCTTTACGAAACTCTTCCACTATAACATTATCATCACAGGTATCTGATTCGACCATGGATACGGCATGATGCCTTGCCGGATCAAACAATTGCCCCACTGACTCTATGAATTGAACCCCGTGTTTTTCAAATACGCCCATAAATTCTTTCATCGTTAATTCAAGGCCATCTATAAGTGAGTCAAATTCTTTTTTATCCTTTGAGTGAGTAATTGCTCGTTCCATATTATCAATTACCGGCAGAAGGTCGCCAAGGATCTTCTCATTGGCAAATTTTACGGAATCATTCATTTCCCTGTTCATCCGCTTCCTGAAGTTCTCCATCTCTGCAAGCGTTCTCACATATTTATCCTGAAACTCCCTGCACTCCGCCTCTTTTTTCTCCAGCGCCTCTTTCATCGCATCAATGTTCATAACCTCACCAGGAGTTCTATCTTCTTCATTAATTTGATCCTCGTTTATTATTTCGCCTGTCTCATTATCTGCCAATGTACTTTACCTCCATAAAATATTTCTAACCTGACTTAACCTTTATTCATCTCAAAAACAAGTCTGAGACCCTCAAGTGTCAGCATGGGGTTAATCTCTTTTATACTTCTTGAATGTGAAGCAATCAATTCAGCCAGTCCACCTGTTGCTATAACATATGGTTCTCCGGTTATCTCTTTTTTCATCCGCTCGACTAATTCATCTACCAGTCCGGCGTAACCATATATAATACCGGATTGTATACTCGACACGGTATCTGTCCCTATCACAGTCTCAGGCGCTTCCAGTGATATCTTTGGAAGCTTTGCTGCCCTCCGGGATAATGCATCGAGTGAAATCATAATACCCGGGACTATTACACCACCCAGATATTCAGAATCTTTGCTTACAGCACAAAATGTCGTAGCCGTTCCAAAATCAATTATTATAACAGGGCCGCCATAAATTGTATAGGCTGCGACTGCATTTACAATACGGTCTGCACCTACTTCCTTTGGGTTTTTATAGCATATCCTGATGCCCGTTTGAGTTTTTTCATCAACAAACACAGGGGTAACCTTAAAATACCTTTCCACCATCTTCCTGATTGTGGTTGATAGAAGCGGGACTACAGAAGCAATAATAACAGCGTCAATATCCTTTATCACGGCATTGGCAGATTTGATAGCCTCACAAAAGAGCAGCCCGTATTCGTCTGCGGTCTTATGCTGATCCGAGTTTATTCGCCAGTAATCAATAAGATTTTGATTCTCATATAATCCGAAGACGATATTCGTATTTCCTACATCTATAGTCAGAAGCATATATTACTCATATTAAATAATTGAAACATCCCCTGCATATATAACCCTTTTTTTTCTCCAGTCAAGTCTTATTATAAGCCCCCCTTCAGGAGTAAAATCTTCAGCCACGCCTGTTATCACCTCACCTTGTAATGAGACATTGATATGCCTGCCAAGAATATCACAACGCTTACACCACCTTTCGAAAATTGACATTACACCTTTATTCCTGAGATCTTCATAGTCTCTTTCCAGTGTCTCAATCAGGGTGCATAACAGGTTCATCCGATCCACTCTTTTACCTGTGCATCCCAAAAGCGAAGTTGCCGGCATCCGCAGGTTTTCAGGAAAATCCCCGTTCTTCATGTTAACATTTATCCCTATACCAATTACAACGTAGTTTATCCGTTCCTGTTCGGCATTCATCTCCGTCAATATCCCTGAAACCTTCTTCCGATCAACAAGAATATCATTGGGCCACTTTATCATTGTCTCAAGTCCCGTAACATCCGTTATAGCCTGAGCAGTTGCGAGGGCGGCCATCATGGTCAACACAGGGGCATGTGGCGGAGATATATCCGGCCTCAGTAATATAGAGACATAGAGATTGACATATTTTGGTGACACCCATGTACGCCCCATCCGTCCTTTACCGTGTGATTGTCCCTCTGCAAGGACTACCAGCCCCTCTGCGGCGCCTTTTGCTCCACTGTCCATAGCAATATCATTAGTCGAATCCACCTCATCAAAAAACAGGAGATCCTTACCGATAATTCCGGTCTTTATTGAACCTTTTATCTCATCAGGAGACATACGGTCGGGTATTTCTACAAGCCGGTATCCTTTTGAAGGAATACTGTCAATGACATATCCCCTTTTCCTCAGACCCTCGATATGCTTCCATACTGCAGCCCTTGATACCTTAATTTTATTACTTAGGGTCTGACCTGACACGAAGTTATCCCTGCTATTTTTGAAGACATCAATTATCAGGTTGTCTATAAGTTCAGTTTGTCTCATCCCTTCTCAATATCCATACTGATATTCACCCAGGCCGCTGAATGGATCAGTGCCCCGACAGATATAATATCCACACCTGTCAATGCCACATCCCTCACCCTGTCAAGACTCATCCCGCCGGAAGCCTCTATCAGTATCTCCCTCTCATTATGCCCCTTTATAATCCTGACCGCCTCCCGCATCTTTGGAACATCCATGTTATCCAGCATTATTATATCAGCGCCACCCTTTACAGCGCCTTTAACCTCATCAAGGTTTCTCACCTCAACTTCAACCTTAACTGTATGGGGACAGTTCATCTTTGCAATTGATACGGCGTCTTCCACACCGGAAGTCAAGGCTATGTGATTTTCCTTGATCAAGACCCCATCAAATAACCCGTACCTGTGATTAAAACAGCCTCCGGCCCTTACCGCATATTTCTCAAGGCATCTCAGCCCCGGAGTTGTCTTTCTCGTATCTACAATACGGACAGGCAAACCTTTAACTGCGTCTGCATACCTTTTGGAGAGTGTAGCTATTCCTGACAGCCTCTGGAGGAAATTGAGGGCAACCCGCTCCCCTGTAAGGAGCGCTTTGCCCTTACCTGATACACGTGCTATAACAGTACCGGCCCCGATAGAATCCCCATCTGAAGCAAGTCCCTGAAAGAGTGCGTCCGCATCGAGCCTTTTAAACACTTCATCAGCAATAGCTATCCCGGCTAATACAATATCATCCTCTGCAGTTATAATCCCTTTGGCTGCAATGTTATCCGGAATTAGTAAGAATGAAGTAATATCACCATGCCCAATATCTTCAGACAGCGCTTTATCAATAATTTCTCTTGTTTGGTTCATTATTGAAGCCATGAAAGGTTTGCTTCTATTCTGTCTTTTTGCTCCATCAACTCCTTATACTTTTCTTTCTCTTTTAGAACTACCTCCTCCGGCGCCTTTTCAATAAAATCCTTATTTGAAAGTTTCTTTTCAATCCTGCTAATCTCATCACCAACACCCTTC
>MHEI01000003.1:6667-8177 GCA_001805165.1 Nitrospirae bacterium RBG_16_43_11
TCTTTGTCTATATCAATTACACCTGCCAAAGGTAAGTACATCTCCCCGCCTGTAAAGACTGAAATAGCAGACAACTCAGGCCTGCTGATATCCGCTCCTATTATCGAATGACCCACAGCGGACAATCTATTAATATACATCATATTCCCTTCGATCAGTTCTCTCAATATGTTGCTGTCAATCTTCATCCGGACATCAACCTCCTTAGACGGTTGTATATTCAACTCTGACCGCAGGCTCCTGATATTCTTTATAATGTCCATAATAGTTTCCATCTGTGATTCAATTCCTTCATCAATAAATGAATCTTCTGCAGAAGGATACGAGGCTGTCATTATCGAGGAGTTGTGCAGTTGCTGCCATATCTCTTCAGTAATGAATGGCATAAAGGGATGGAGTAACCGCAGTGCAGTATCCATAGTATTAACCAGTACTGCCACGGTGTTATCCCTCTTTTTGCCACCCTGCTGTATCTGGAGCTTTACAAGCTCAACATACCAGTCACAGAATTCGTGCCAGAAGAACTTGTATATCGTTCCTGACGCTAAATCAAACCTGTATTCACCAAGCATCTTGTTAACATCCCGCACCGTCCCGTTGAGCCGGCTTAAGATCCATCTGTCAGGAAGGGTCAATGCTGCCTGGTCAATGGTGACTGTCTCTCCCTGCATGTTCATGAATATGAATCTCGCAGCATTCCATATCTTGTTGCCAAAATTCCTGTAGCCTTCGATACGCTCTTCTGAAAGCTTGATATCCCGCCCCGGAGAGGCCATTGAGGCTAATGTAAATCTGAGTGCATCAGTGCCGAACTTGTCCATTATGATAAGCGGGTCAATGACATTCCCTTTGGACTTGCTCATCTTCTGCCCATCGGCATCCCTCACAAGGGCATGTATACAGACATCTTTGAATGGTACATCTCCCATGAACTTAAGTCCCATCATAATCATGCGGGCTACCCAGAAGAAGAGGATATCGAAACCTGTGATAAGGACTGATGTGGGATAGAATCTCTTCAGGTCTTCTGTCTCTTTTGGCCATCCAAGGGTTGAGAATGGCCATAAGGCAGAAGAAAACCATGTATCAAGGACATCCTCATCCTGATGTGTATCCTTAGCCCCGCAATGCCCACACACCGCAGGGTCAGTCCTGGATACTGTTACACCTTCACAACTGCCGCAATACCACGCAGGTATCTGGTGTCCCCACCATATCTGCCTCGATATGCACCAGTCCTTTATATTGTGCATCCATTCAAAATATGTATTCTCCCATCCCTTTGGGATGAATTTTACTTTGCCTTCCTCAACAACTTTGATTGCAGGGGCCGCTAATGTCTTCATCCTGACAAACCACTGTTTTGAGATATTTGGCTCTATTATTGTTTTACACCGGTAACAGTGGCCAACTGCATGTGTATAGTCTTCTTCTTTTATCAAGTCTCCCCTTTCGGAGAGGTCATTTAATATAGCCTTCCTGCATTGAAATCTGTCCATTCCCGTATACG
>MHEI01000003.1:8225-8367 GCA_001805165.1 Nitrospirae bacterium RBG_16_43_11
TAGATAAGCCATGCCTGTTACCAACCTCAAAGTCATTCGGGTCATGGGCAGGGGTGATCTTCAACGCACCGGTACCAAACTCCATATCAACCACATCGTCTGCAATAACAGGTATCTCCCTCCCAACAACCGGCAGAAACAC
>MHEI01000003.1:8381-11002 GCA_001805165.1 Nitrospirae bacterium RBG_16_43_11
AATCCCTGAACCTCTCATCCTGAGGATTTACAGCTACCGCCGTATCACCAGGTATCGTCTCAGGTCTTGTTGTCGCAACTATCAGCGATCCTGATCCATCTGTCAGCGCATAACGGACATGATATAACTTTCCCCGTAAACTCTCATGCTCCACCTCTAAATCAGACAAGGCAGTCATGCACCTTGGGCACCAGTTTATTATATAACTGTCACGGTAGATCAGACCTTCATCATAGAGCCGGACAAAGACCTCACGTACAGCCGCCGACATACCATCATCCATTGTAAATCGTTCCCTGCTCCAGTCACATGAACCACCGAGGCGTTTTAACTGATACACAATAGTACGGCCGTACTGCTCCCTCCACTCCCAAACCTTTTCAACAAACTTCTTTCTACCGTATTCATTTCTGCTGTTCCCTTCGGAGGCGATCTGACGTTCCACTACGTTTTGAGTTGCTATACCGGCATGGTCTGTACCCGGCAGCCAGAGCGTGTTATACCCGGACATCCTCTTCCACCGGACAATAATATCCTGTATGGTGGTATTCAACGCATGTCCCATATGGAGTGAGCCTGTAATGTTCGGAGGCGGGATTACTACAGAAAATAGCGGACGGTCGTCCTTGTAATTTGCATGGAAATAACCTTGATCCTCCCAGAATTTATACCACTTTTCCTCAACCTCTTTAGGATTGTATATTTTATTCAGTGCCTTTAAGTCGCTCAATTTCTTTTATAATCTCTCTCTCTGTAATATCAGGGACTAATTCTCTCGCCACTCTCTCAACGATATCAGTTGCTATTTTCCTGACCATATTTTCTATCATCTCATCAGTTATCCTGTTTCTTAAATCTTCCTCAACATATTCTGCTGTCTCCCCCTCACTCCTTAGACTTCTCTCAGGACAGGCCTGCACCTCTTCTGAAAATACTTCTTTTTCATCTATAAATTGAGTCTCATGCTCAACTTCCGTTTTCTCTTCCATGACAGGCAGCAAATCATTTTCTAATTTTTGACTTATTATTTCTGATTCTCTCCTTATAGTAAGCACTTCTTCTGAATCAGTCGCTGATGTTTCCTTCTTAGTCTCCTCAATTATCCCTGAAAATACATCAGATACGTCAAATGATTTACCCTTAATAACTTCTTCTTTGTACTCTGCCGCTGCATGAAAATTGCCCTCTTTCTTGTCAGTGATCTCCCATCCCAGGAGTTCCTCAATACTCTTTAGAGATTCCTTTATCTCTTTTGCAGCCTTTACCCCCTTTTCCATATACTCCGTGACAGTACTTACCAGCTTTGTCGGGTCTATCGGCTTTCTTACAACCCCATATTTATCAGAAAAATCCGGGATATTATTCAACAGTGGTTCCTCGCTCTCTGCGAGGAAAAGGATGGGGATATTGTTATATTGTGACTTTTCTCTGACAAGCTGACTAACTTCTATCCCGTTTATTCCAGGGAGGCCAGGGGATAGGAGGATGACATCCGGCATGATCTTCTCTATCGCTTCCATAGCAGATACTCCATCACCTACTGTCTCTACATCAAATCCTTCCAACTGCAGGAAATATGATGCTACCTGTTGCACCACACTATCTGAATCTGCAACAAGAATCTTTTTTCCCATGGTTACGCCTCCTTTCTAAATATATATGGAAGCTAACATACTACGTCTCAGGGTGTCAAGTTTGATCAGCCAGGACAAACAACATCATTGTATGGTTTTTTTTACAGCCAGGACCCTCTGGTAAGTCGTCACAGCTTTATCATGCTCTGCGAAGGTATTTGAAAAGTAGTGTGTGCCGTCATTTTTTGATACAAAGTAGAGATAATCAACATCCGCAGGATGTAAGGCTGCATGTATTGACTCTATAGTCGGACTACCGATTGGGCCTGGAGGAAGTCCGCGTTGTAAATAAGTATTATACGACGACTTAAAGATGAGGTGTTTTCTCTTGAGGTCACCATCAAAATCTTCGCCGAGTGCATAAATAACTGTAGGATCGCTCTGAAGGGGCATCTTGCGTCTCAACCTGTTATGAAAGACAGCGGATATAAGAGTACGTTCACTCTCTACACCCAGCTCTTTTTCTATTACTGATGCAAGGGTAACCACTTCCTTTACAGTCATATTCAATTCAGAAGCCCTGCGTGCCATATCCGGCGTAAAGAGTTTTTTGAACCGCATTACCATCTTTCTCGCTATCCTGTCAGGTGAACTACTCTTAATAAAGTAATAAGTATCCGGATACAGAAATCCCTCAAGGCTGTCTATGTCTGAATCCAGATTCAGCAAACCAATTAATGCATGGTTTTTTGTAATTTGTTTGAACGTTTCTTTATCTACTAAACCTTCACCCTGAAGTATTGCTCCTATCTGATCTATTTTTGCCCCAACAGGAACGGTCACTGTACGATAGTTCACCTTCCCATTCCTGAAAGATGAGATCACCTCAAGCAGACTCATATCAGTCGTAAAAAGATACTCCCCTGCCTTAACATCTTTGTCTGACAGCAAAAGCCTCCCGGCTATCATAAACAATGTCTTGTTACCTATAATACCTTCGTTCTCAAGGGTGCCTGCAATCCACCTTAATGTCACTCCCTCAGGCAC
>MHEI01000003.1:11219-13093 GCA_001805165.1 Nitrospirae bacterium RBG_16_43_11
CGGCATCTATCAATATCTTCTCGACAAAACGGGTACTCAACCGCTCATCCATGAATATTACAGGAATGGTCACCTCATTCTTCAGTACATCCGCAAATTTTGAAACCTTATCTGCCTGAATACCCATACTTCCATTCATCATTACGGGCATACCCACAACAATTTCCTGCACATTATAATCTTCTATAATTTGTTTAATACCGGCCATATCTCTGATCTGGTCTGTACGGTGAATTGTAGTAAGACTGTGGGCTGCTATCTCAAGCTCGTCGCTGATAGCAACCCCAATCCTCTTATCTCCAACATCTAAGGCAAGAATACGCATCTGCTTGAAGGGAGGTCAGCGTGATTCTTCCATATTTTTTACACGGTTAGATAGTTCCTGGATGGTTCTCTCAAGCTTCTCAATATCTCTTTTCCCAGTCAGATTGAGCTTTACAAGGGTTTTTTCAACGATCTCACCGATCTTTTTATCTATCTCTTCACCACTCTTCTCAGCCCTGGACATCACCTCATTCATCAACTTGGCCGCATCACTCTGACTCAATTCCCCCTTTTTGACAAGCTCATCAACAAACTCTTTTGCCCTCTCCTGAGCGCCAAGACCTGCTAATAATGCCTTGCGGACTATATCAAGCATGATAAACCTCCTTTCAATTTACACGATTAATTTATTTATTCCACTCCCTGCCATCTTCTCAACTACTTCAGCCACCTTATTTAACGCCTCATTCAATCCTTCAGGTCTCTTACCTCCAGCCTGCGCCATATCCGGCCTTCCACCACCGCGGCCATCCACAAGGCCTGCAATCTCATTGATTATATCACGTGCGTTAAACTTATCCGCAAGGTCTTTAGTTACCATAACTAAAATAGCTGCCTTGCCATCCACTTCTGCTCCTACAGATACAATGCCAGACCCAATCCGTGAACGCAGAGAGTCGCCAAAATTCCTCAACTCATCTATATTCATGCCGTCTACCTTCTTCGACAGCACCTTTATCCCGGCAACCTCGCGGATTTCAGACGTGACATCTTTTGCCTTTGATGCTGCAAGCATCTCCTTCAACCGTGCTATCTCCTTTTCCTGCTCCTTCACGGTAGATATAAGGCGGTCTGTCTTTGCCGCAACGTCATCAGGGTTTGCCTTAACTGCCTCGCAAATCTCCTCCAGCCTCCCCTCTGTATCATTCAGATATTTCAAAGATGCCTCGCCTGTAAATGCCTCTATCCTCCTGACTCCTGAAGCTATCCCGCTCTCTGAAATTATCTTTATCACACCTATATCACCGGTTGCCTTACAATGGGTACCACCACAAAGCTCCTTACTGAAATCCTGCACCTGAACGACCCTGACCTTGTCGCCGTACTTCTCCCCGAATAGGGCGGTAGCGCCACCTTTCAGTGCATTATCAATATCCATCACATCAGTAATAACAGGCACATTATCCATTATCTTCTCGTTTAATATCCCTTCGATATCTCTAATCTCTCCTTCTGACAGCGGCTTAAAATGTAGAAAATCAAACCGCAGTCTGTCAGGCGCTACAAGGGAGCCCGCCTGCTTTACATGTTCCCCCAGTATCTGCTTTAGGGCAGCTTGCAGCATGTGTGTGGCTGTATGGCTTCTTGCAGTCCCCTGCCGCGTGCCCTTATTCACCTTCAGCACCCACTCTTCTCCGACCACTATGGAACCATTATTCACATGGGCCTTACTGACAATGATATCGAGGGGTTTTATCGTATCCACAATATCTATACCGCCTTCCGGCCCTATACCAACTCCTTTATCACCGACCTGTCCTCCTGACTCGCCGTAGAACGGGGTCTTATCAAATATGACCTCAATTTCAGCTCCGGAGTCTGCCCTTTCG
>MHEI01000003.1:13145-16048 GCA_001805165.1 Nitrospirae bacterium RBG_16_43_11
GTTCGTAGCCGACAAATTCAGTTGCGACTAAAGACTTGAGAGAATGGTATATGGGCTTTATCTTCTCTTCCCCGACCCATGCACGTCTTGCACGCTCACGCTGGGTGTCCATCGCATTTCTAAAACCAGCCTCATCCAGAACAAGTTCGTTTTCCCTCGCAATCTCTGCTGTAATATCCAGAGGAAATCCGTAGGTATCATACAACTTAAACAGTGTTTCTCCGGGTATGGTCTTTGTTCCTCTTTCTTTAACCTCTGTTATGACCTCATCGAGTATCTTCATTCCCTGCTCAAGTGTATTAATGAAGCCCTCTTCCTCTCTATGTATAACAGTAGAAATAATCTCCCTGTTCATGTAGAGTTCGGGATAGTGCCCCTTCATCAGATCTATTACATGGTCAGCATTCCTGTATAAAAATGGCTCATGGATACCGATAAGTCTCGCGTGCCTCGCTCCACGCCGCATTATCCTCCTCAACACATAACCACGTCCTTCATTAGCCGGCATCACACCATCACTGATTAGAAATGTTGCCGCCCTTAAATGATCTGCAATAACCCTGATTGAAACAGTGTGCGCAGAATCATAGGGCACACCGGCTTCCCTTGAAATTGCCTTAATAAGGGGCATAAACAGGTCAGAGTCATAATTACTCTTCACACCCTGTACAACAGCGGTGATTCGCTCAAGCCCCATACCGGTATCAATGGATGGTTTCGGAAGGGGAATCAGTTCACCTGATGACTTCCTCTCAAACTGCATAAACACCAAATTCCACAATTCAAGGTATCTGTCGCATTCACAACCCACACTGCATTCCGGCCTTCCGCATCCTGTTTCAATCCCCTGATCTATGAGTATCTCCGAACATGGACCGCACGGCCCTGTATCCCCCATCTGCCAGAAATTATCTTTCTCACCAAGACGGACGAGTCTTTCCTGCGGAATACCGATCATCTTCTGCCATAGTTCATAAGCCTCATCGTCCTTTTTATAGACTGAGACCCAGAGCTTATCAGCAGGAAGTCCCAGGACACTTGTCAGGAACTCCCAGCCCATCTCTATCGCCTCTTTCTTGAAATAGTCGCCGAAAGAAAAATTACCGAGCATCTCAAAGAATGTATGGTGTCTTGAAGTAAATCCGACATTCTCAAGATCATTATGCTTGCCGCCTGCACGCAGAGATTTTTGTATGGAGACTGCCCGTTTGTAACGCCTCCCCTCCTCACCGGTAAATACACGTTTAAACTGCACCATACCGGCATTAGTGAAAAGGAGTGTAGGATCATCCTGCGGTATAAGGGAAGAGCTTGGAACAACCGTATGGCCATTCTTCCCGAAATATTCAAAAAAAGACCTTCTAATATCAGACGATGTCATCATACTGTTCTATACCTTTCAAAACCTCCTTTATAATATCATAGGAAAAACCTTTTCGCCTAAGGTAATCTGATAACCTTTTCATCTCATCCCTGTCCGGCGTGACACGCCCCTTCCCGAGTCGTCTACTCAGGGCATTCCGGGCTATATCTGTCTCTGTATAGTCATTAAAAACTTTCCCCAACACATCGTCAATTATCTCTCTTGCGACACCCTTCTTCAGGAGTCCTGAGATAATCATCTGCGGACCGGCGTCCTTACGCTTTATAGCGTCTGAAGCAAATCTCTCAGCAAAACGACGATCATCTATGTACCCAAGAGACTCCATTTCATCAACAACTTTTTCTGCTGCCGGCCCGGAGTAACCTTTCCTCAGCAATCTTTCTTTCAGGTCTTTCTTACTCCTGTCACATAAACCAAGCAGCCGCAAGGCCGCATCTCTTGCCTTTCTGTTTTCATCACTATGGTTTGTGCTACTTCTCCCATCTCGTATCACTATCAGACTGTATTCCTTTCACCTTTAATGCAAAGTCATCAGGATTGTTGCAGCGCCTCAATGCCTCCTCATAAGTGATCAGGTTATCTTTAAATAGTTTATATAGTGACTGGTCAAAGGTCTGCATGCCGTACTGGGAAGCGCCTGCCGCTATAACATCATGTATCTTCCTTGTCTTATCTCCATCCAATATGCAATCACGTATTGTCGCAGTAGCGACCATTACCTCAACTGCCGGTACCCTCCCCTTTCCATCAGCCCTCGGTACAAGTCTCATGGATACTACCCCTTTAAGAACAGAGGAAAGTTGTAAACGTATCTGTTTCTGCTGATAGGGGGGGAATATGCCTATAACCCTGTTGATAGTCTCAACCGCATCTACTGTATGGAGGGTGCTGAGTACCAGATGTCCTGTCTCAGCCGCTGTAATGGCAGTAGAAATAGTTTCAAAATCCCTCATCTCTCCCACCAGTATTACATCAGGGTCCTGCCTTAATGCACTCCTGAGGGCATTTGCAAATGTATCTGCATCCTGACCTATCTCCCTCTGGTTTATCAGGCTCTTTTTATCTTTGTACAAATACTCTATTGGGTCTTCTATCGTCATAATATGCATCGTCTTATACATATTTATATGTTCTATCATGGCCGCAAGTGTAGTAGATTTTCCGCTTCCTGTTGTCCCGGTAACCAAAATCAAACCCCTCGGCTCCAGGGAAAGCTTTTCCAGTATCTTTGGTAAACCAAGATCAGCAATAGTCAATATCCTCATTGGGATTACACGAAATACCATACCTATTGAACCCCGCTGTTGAAATACGTTCACCCTGAAGCGCCCAAGGCCTGATATGCTATATGACAGATCAACCTCTTTCTTCTCTACAAAGCGCTTTTTCTGTGAATCGTTCATCAAGGCAGAGATAATCGTCACAGCGGCTTCCTGTGTAATCTTATCCTTGCTCTCAAGCTGTATAAGCTCACCATTAACCCTGATAACAGGAAAACTACCAACTTTAATATGCAGGT
>MHEI01000003.1:16074-16253 GCA_001805165.1 Nitrospirae bacterium RBG_16_43_11
GTCAGAAGCTCATTTATGTCCATAGGTTACTCCTGTGTAAATTTCAGCTTTTCTTTTCGGATGCTTTTGTCTCAACCTTTTGCAGACCACACGTCTCTTTTATCCTGACCTCTATATCTTTTGCCATGGGGGCATTATCTTTCAATGTCTGCCTTGCATTCTCCCTGCCCTGACCGATC
>MHEI01000004.1:0-4902 GCA_001805165.1 Nitrospirae bacterium RBG_16_43_11
CCGCTCTCCCCTGCCATTATCATGCTTATATAAACTGATGAAAATACATCCGGATACTTGCTCATGGCCTCTGAAAGCAACCGGCCATCTTCTATATCCCTGATGATATTCTGTAGAATCTGTCTGAATGCACTATTCCTTACCTGAAAACTTATTGTCTGAATGCTCTTGTTTAAGGGTGTCCCTGTCGAAAGCATCAAAGAGAGCTGGTCTACAAAAAAGATTATCTCCCGGGGGGGTATCTTGCCGGTCTTACTCAGCCGTAAAAAAGACGACCTTAAGTTCTTCATCACATCGCTGACTAACCACTCTTTCCCGATCTTTTTATGTTCTATGGTAGATATAGCCATACTATAAGCCTATGCTGACAGCCCTTGACACCTCTTCAAAGGTAGTCATCCGTTCTTTAACCTTCTTAAGCCCCTCCATCTCCATACTTGAATGATCCAATTCATTAAGGCGTCTCCTAATCTCCTCCAGGGATGGGTTAGAGAGTATCAGGGTTTGTAATGCCTCATTCATCTCCAATAATTCGTATATACCTGCCCTTCCTTTGTAACCGGATCCGTAACATTCAGGACACCCTTTACCCTTTGCGACCTGCAGATTCTTTTCCTGCGACCATTTATACCGTTCAAGCACTGCAGAGGGTGGGTGAAACAAGGTCTTGCATTTTGAGCATATCGTCCTTACCAGCCTCTGGGCTATAACTCCGGTCAGAGAGGAAGATATCAGATATGGTTCTATACCCATATCAAGTAATCTTGTAATTGCACTTGGACTGTCATTTGTGTGAAGGGTTGACAGGACTAAGTGACCTGTGAGTGATGACTGAATGGCTATCTCAGCCGTCTCCTTATCTCTTATCTCACCAACCATTATTATGTCCGGGTCCTGGCGGAGCGTATGCCTTAGTATTACGGAAAACGTAAGACCTATAGCATCTCTTACCTGGTTCTGATTAATTATCTCCATCTGGTATTCAACCGGGTCTTCTATCGTAACAATATTCTTCTCAATTGAATTCAGAAAGTTCATGGCAGCATAAAGTGTTGTCGTCTTTCCACTTCCTGTTGGACCTGTAACAAGGATAAGGCCATATGGATGTTTGAGGAGCTTTTGAAAGTTTGATAATGTATTTACAGAAAAACCCAATTGGTTTAAGTCAAGGATGACATTCTTCTTATCCAGTATTCTGAGAACAATCTTTTCTCCAAGAATTCCGGGCATGGATGAAAACCTTAAGTCTACTGACCTCCCCTCCACCATGACCTGTATCCTTCCGTCCTGTGGAAGACGCCTTTCAGCTATATCAAGATTGGCCATAACCTTCATCCTCGATACTATAGCAGGATATAGTTCCATCTTCTGCGTCATGACTTCATAAAGTATACCATCAACTCTATAACGAACACGAAGCTTGTTCTTGTCAGGTTCTATATGGATATCGCTCGCCTTATCCCTGATAGCCCTAAGGATGATAGTATTAACAAGATTGATGATCGGGCTGCCTTCTTCCATATCTTCAATCTTCTGAAAATCACGGCCGCGCTGCATATCAGCCTGTCTTGTCCCATCAACTGATACGCTGCTTAAATCTCCAAACCCAATGTCCTCTTTGTAGTATTCTGTAATTGCCTTTTCTATATCTATTGACCGGGTCAATACAGGTTGAACATTAAGACCTGTCATCTTCTCAATATCATCAAGGACGAATATAGCCTGAGGGTCCGAGGTGGCTACTATAAGAGTATCCTTAATCCGGAACATAGGGATAATCTTATAAAGTCTTGCCTTCTCACCAGGAATAACATCAACAATCTTTGGATCTATCAGCCCCTTTCTGATCCAGATATGGGGAATCGCCATCTGCCTGCTTAATATCTGCAGAAGATCTTCCTCTTTAACATATCCGAGATCAATTACTGCCTGACCAAGACGCTTCCCGGTTTTTTTTTGCACATCAAGGGCATTATGACACTGTTCTTCAGTCAAAAGCCCTTTTTCTACGAGAAGCTCTCCAAGTTTCTTTGTCTTAGGGCGCTGTGAGGTTATCATAAGAAACTCCGGCCGGCCTTGTCTGCACTTGTGTATATCTCAAAGAGGGAATCGAGTCTTGTTGCCGTAAATATATCACTGCAGACCGGATTCGGGTCTGAAATCTTTATGCTTCCACCCTTCTTCCTGACTTCGGCAAGCACATCAAGCAGGGCCTCAATCCCTTCGCTGTCTATATAGGGTACAGAACGGAAGTTAATGACTATCTTGTATTCACTGTTTTTGAAGCAATCCTCTATTACTTTTTTAAATTGACTGACACCTTCATCAGCAACCGGTATTTCAGGTTCTATATAGCTGATAACACCAATTTTTGTTTTTTTTATGCTCATATGCCTTTTTATTTGAAAATCCCTGATATTATTACTCGAGGAAGTATCCCTGGCCGATGGGCAGTACGATGGTGAATTGACTCCCCTCCCCTTTCCTGCTGCTTACCCTTATCTCTCCTTCATGAAGCGCAACCATATGTTTCGCTATGGATAGCCCCAGGCCATGCCCTCTGTACATGCTGACCATTTCGTCAGAAGAACGATAGAAATTATCGAATATGTGCGTCATTTCAGCCTCGGAAACTCCTACACCGGTATCAATAATATGTATCATTATATTTTCCAATTCCTCCTCTACTTTTAATGTGACAGTCCCAGATGCCTGTGTATAGGATATTGCATTATTCAATATATTTGTTATGGCAAGTGCTATTAACTCCTTATCAATATTAACCGGGGCTATGTCCTGAGGCATGTCAATACTGATCTTAAGATTCTTTTTATTTCCGGCAACAGCCCTGTTAAACACACCTTCTACAAACTCTCGTGTCCTTACCAGCGACTTGGAGAATGTCATTTCCCCCATTTCAATCTTTGACAGTTTGAGGATATTATTAACAAGACCTGAAAGCCTTTCCGCCTCTTCGCTGAAGATGTTTAAAAATTCCCCTGCAACTTCTTTGCTGTTTTTTTCGCTTTCCTGCAGTTTCTCCGAATAAGACTTGATCATATTTACAGGAATAGTTAACTCATGTGATAAATATGAAAGAAAACCGACCCTTTCGTTGTCTGCAAGTTTCCGGGTTGTTATATCCTTTGCTACAAGCACGCTGCCACAGGAATTTCCATCCCCTTTTATGAGTGTCTTAAATGATACAAGAAGACTGCTTGTCCCTGTATTGATTTCTACTGTCTTTTCAACAAGCTTGTCTGCAGATTCAGCATTATCAAGTATGAATGTGAATATTTCATTATTGACCTGACACTCTTTGATATGTTTACCCTTTATTTCCCCCCTCTTCAGATTGAGTAACTGTTCCATTATATGGTTAATCACAAAGACACGATTAGAAGAATCGAGGAGTATTATACCGTCGTTAAGGTTATCAAGTACTGTCTCAAACTTGTTAACCTGGTAGAAGAGGAGCTTGTTAGAAAGCCTTAGATCGGAAATTAAATCATTATCAGGATTAATAACCTCTTCTTTATTATCTAAAGGCATGATGCTTGTCTCTGCATTCTGATGATGCGAAGAAATAAGGTCTAAGATATTTAAAAAATCATTGACTGGCTTTACATCTCTTAATGGCTTTAATATCCCCGATAGTTTCATAAAAAATCTCTTTTAAATTGAATATCGGTGATATTACAAGATGACTTGAAATGCAGTTAACACATCCTCAATGGCAACCTCTTTTACCCCCTTGGTAGCCCTGTCCTTTACCTCAACGACTCCGCGATTGACACCTTTGTCTCCGACTACTACCTGATAGGGGATGCCTATCAGGTCGGCATCCTTAAACTTCACCCCTGCCCTCTCATCCCGGTCGTCAAGAAGGACCTCCATACCGTTCTCAGTGAGTTTCTCATAGATCGCCCTGGCTACAGCATATACTTTCTCAGAACCTACATTCAACGGCAGGATAATTACTTTGAATGGAGCTATGGCGACAGGCCATATTATCCCATCCTTATCATTGTTCTGCTCTATAGAGGCAGCCATAGTCCTTCCAACACCAATACCGTAGCATCCCATGATAACAGACTGTGGATTGCCCTGAGCATCAAGATATGTCGCACCCATTGCCTCACTGTACTTTGTCCCGAGCTTAAACGTATGTCCTACTTCTATCCCCCTGACTATAACAAGCCTGCCGGCAATACATCCCGGACAACCATCGCCTTCAGCAACATTCCGTATATCGGCAAACTGATCTGGTGTAAAATCCCGGGAAATATTCACATTAACAAAATGCACATCCCTTTCATTCCCGCCTGCTGCAAAATTTACCATATCTTTTATGACAATGTCCGCAATTACAGGAATCCCCTTCAGATCAACCGGGCCTGAGAATCCTGATGGAGCGCCAGTTGCTTCTTCAACTTCTGAGGGAGAAAGTAACTGAACTTCAGTGCAGCCAAGCAACCTGGACAACTTTGTCCCGTTTAGTTCATGGTCACCCCTGACCAGAGCCGCAACAACCTTGTCATCCACTCTCACAATAAGGGTCTTAACGAGCTGCTGAGGCTTAACACCGAGAAATGTTGATACATCCTCAACGCTTTTCTTGTCAGGGGTAGTCCGCCTCTCAATCGGCAGCAGGGAGCAGTGAGTACTCTCTGACTCCTGACTCCTTCCCTCTGCCTTTTCCATATTCGCCGCATATCCACAGGATTCGCAGGAGACTACAGCCTCCTCACCCGTATCAGCCAGCACCATAAACTCATGAGAAAACTGCCCGCCGATAAGTCCGGTATCCGCCTCAACAGGTTTAAATGTGAGTCCGCAGCGTTTGAAAATATTTATGTATGCATCGTACATCTTCCGGTAGGATTCCTCAGCCCCTGACTG
>MHEI01000004.1:4963-6201 GCA_001805165.1 Nitrospirae bacterium RBG_16_43_11
CTTGGTCTTATTTCATCTCTGAACTTTGACTGTATCTGATACAGGTTTAAAGGCAACTGCCTGTAAGATTTAACCTCATTCCTGACAATGTCAGTTACAATCTCTTCATGTGTGGGGCCTAAGCAGAAGTCCCTCTCATGCCTGTCCTTCAGCCTCAGAAGCTCCTTCCCGTATTTCTCCCAGCGGCCAGTCTCTTTCCAGAGTTCAGCAGGCAATACCATAGGCATAAAGACCTCCTGTGCCCCTGCCCTGTCCATCTCTTCACGGATTATATTCTCAATCTTTCTTATGACCCTGTAGCCGAGAGGGAGGTAATTGTAAATCCCTGCAGCAAGCTTTCTGATCATACCTGCCCGTAACATAAGCCTGTGGCTGACGATCTCTGCTTCTCCCGGGTCTTCTCTGAGTGTTGGTATTAACAGCTTTGTGTAATACATAGTAACTTCAAAAATCAAATCTCAAATTTCAGATGTCCTTGTTAAATCCTCTACCTCTTTCACAAGTGCATCTACCAGTTCATCTTCTCTCAACTTTCTGACTACCTCACCACCTCTGAAAAGCAGTCCAACCCCCTTGCCACCTGCTATCCCTGCATCAGACTCCTTACCCTCACCAATGCCATTAACCACACAGCCAAGGATAGAAATATCAAGCGGCAATGTTACATGAGATAATCTCTTCTCCACCTCTGCCGCAATCCTCTCAATGTCTATCTCCATCCTGCCGCAGGTAGGGCAGGAGATGATATTTATCCCCCTGTGACGCAGATTTAATGCCTTTAATATCTCATATGCCACCCGTACCTCTTCAACCGGGTCAGCAGTCAGAGAGACCCTTATTGTATCGCCTATCCCTTCTGACAGCAGTATGCCTATTCCTATGGCAGATTTCACTGTGCCGGATAATAGCGGCCCTGCCTCTGAGATACCAACGTGCAAGGGGTAGTCAATCTTCTCCGATATCAGTCTGTATGCCTCAAGTGTCATCCGGACATTGGATGCCTTGAGTGAGAGCTTAATTTCATGAAAGTCATAACCTTCCAGGATGCTTATATGCCGTACTGCCGATTCTACCATAGCCTCAGCAGTAGGATGACCGTATTTCTTCAGGAGGTCTTCCTCAAGGGAGCCTGCATTTACACCTATCCTGATTGGGATTCCCCTACCCTTGGCTGCCAGTACGACCTGCTCAATCCTCTTACTGTCACCTATGTTGCCCGGATTCAGCCTCAAGCCGTC
>MHEI01000004.1:6220-9240 GCA_001805165.1 Nitrospirae bacterium RBG_16_43_11
ATGAGGGCGAGCCGGTAGTCAAAATGAATGTCCGCAATAAGAGGGATGCCTATAGACTTTTTAATATGGGGAAGGGCTGATGCAGCTTCTGCGTCAGGTACTGCAACCCGAACTATCTCGCACCCTGCATCCTCAAGCCGTTTTATCTGGGAAACCGTGGCATCAACATCCCGGGTGTCCGTATTAGTCATAGACTGGACAATGACCGGAGCGCCACCCCCAATCAGAACATTACCAACCTTTATCTGCCTCGTCTTTTTACGATTAATCACGAGCTTATTTAAATACCCTCAGTATATCATTATACGACACAATAATTATCAACATTATCAGCAGCGCAAACCCCACTGTCTGTGCAACCTCCATGGTCTTCCTGTTTAACGGACTCCCCTTAATCTTTTCTATTATGAGAAATACTACCCACCCGCCATCCAGAACAGGTATAGGGAGGAGATTTAAAACCCCAAGTTGTAAACTGAGAAACGCAAGGAATGCAATCAAGTCTGTAAACCCTGATTGTGCTGCCTCACCTGTAAGTTTTGCAATCATTATCGGGCCGCCAAGGGTCTCTATCGAGATATTCAGTGAAACCAGCCGCTTTAATACATCAACAGTCAATAATGTGAGTTCCAGCGCCTTCGAGATGCCATGCTTTATAGAGTCAATGAGGCCAAACTTTCTTACTATCGTCTCTTGCTGGTTCATGATACCGATAATACCGTGACCGGCAGTCTCATCTTTTACAGGTGTGACTTTGGCAGTTACTTTCTGTTCATCCCTCTTTACTGTAAGCGTAAGTTCCTTCCCTGCATTGGACCTGATATATGATGAAACCTGGTACCAGTTAACAACAACATTATTATCAACCTCCACAATCCGGTCACCTGCCCTGAACCCTGCACGTTCAGCAGGATACCCCTTACTGACCTTACCTATAACCGCGGGCATGTCCGGCAACATTCCAGCGTATCCGCTTCCTGGCTTGCTGCCTTTATCATTACTTTTTAATACCGCCTCCTGTACAGAATCACCTCTTTCAACCTCAAGTTTGATCCCGAGTTCCGGCCTGGTAGATATAACGGTCGTTACATCCTCCCAGTTTGACATAGGCTTACCATCTATTTTGATGATACGGTCACCCACCAGAATACCGGCCACCTGAGCAGGAGAACCTTCTTCAATCCAGGCAACGACAGGTGACTTCTCTAAGAATGCCGGCATCTTAATACCTATCAGAAATACCAGCGGCATTAATAAGAAGGCAATAATAATATTCATCACAGGGCCCGCAAGAACAACAGAAGCACGGTCTCCCACACTCTTTGACGGGAACTCATCAGGCGCCATCGTTGCTTCTTCAAGATTCTCTCCTGCCATCTTCACATAACCGCCGAGGGGCAAAGCAGATATCACATACTCTGTATCACCAACCTTTTTCCCGATTATTTTAGGACCAAATCCGAGAGAAAATTTTAATACCCTTATCCCCTTTAACCTTGCCATAATAAAGTGGCCAAACTCGTGGACAAATATTAATATCCCTAAGCAGATGGTAAAGATTATTATTGTGTACATTTATATTCCCCTATGAAGTTGAACAAATTATTGAATTTTAAACTGTAATTTTGCATTTTTCATTTTAATTTTTTTCCACAAGCCTCTCAGCCTCTTCTCGTGCCCAGCTATCAGCCATAAGCACATCTTCGATATTATTGACTCCCTTTACCGTATGTCCGGACATTGTATCGCCTACGATCCTCTCTATGTCCAGAAACCCTATCCTGCCATGAAGAAATGCCGCTACTGCCACCTCATTGGAAGAATTCATAACAGCAGGCATTGACCCTCCTGTTTTCATAGCATCATACGCATAAGACAGGCATGGGAATTTCTTTATATCCGGATTTTCAAATGTCAGCATGCCTGTCCTGGCAAGATCGAGCCGTTGCATTACAAGGTCTAACCGCTCAGGATAACTTAACGCGTAAGCTATAGGAATACGCATGTCAGGTATCCCCATCTGGGACAACACAGACCCATCCCTGAATTCTACCATAGAATGAATTATACTCTGCGGGTGAATCAGCACTTCTATCTGATTGATGGAAACATCAAACAACCACTTCGCCTCTATTACCTCAAGCCCCTTATTCATGAGTGTTGCAGAATCTATAGTCACTTTGGCCCCCATATTCCAGTTCGGATGTTTCAATGCGTCTTCAACTGTTACCCTTTTCCTGTCTTCATAAGATTTATTCAGAAAAGGACCACCTGAAGCCGTTAAAATAATTTTATGCAAGTCCTCCCGTCTTCCGCATTCCATTACCTGAAATATGGCGCTATGCTCACTGTCTACCGGAAGTATTCGTACCCCTTTTTTTTCTGCCTCTCTTGTAACAATTTCACCTGCCATCACCATAGTCTCTTTATTGGCAAGGGCAACGGTTTTACCTGCCATAACAGCAGATAACGTTGGAATGAGTCCGGCAGAACCGGCTATTGCAGATACAACGACATCAACCTCCGGCAGAGTTGAAACACGTATAAGTCCCTCAACACCTGATAAGATTTCCACACCCAGGTCTCCACACCTCTCTTTTAACACATGAGCCGCCTTCACGCTGTTTAAAGAAACCATCGCCGGCCTGAAGCGTCTTATCTGTGCCTCCAGCCTCTCAATGTTTTCACAGGCAGAAAGCCCGAGGACTCTGAACCTCTCAGGGAAGAGGGCGACTATATCAAGTGTATTACACCCTATAGAACGCGTGGAACCAAGTATTGAAATATTTTTCATCGGGAATTCCTATACAGAACCCATCGCAATTCCGGGTACAAAATATATTATGTAATAATAAAATACAGGCACTGTAAAAATAACGCTGTCCACCCTGTCAAGGATACCCCCATGAGCCGGCAGCAAATGACCGGAGTCCTTGACCCCGGCACTACGTTTCAACATGGATTCAGACAGGTCTCCTATCTGACTGATAATACCGAAAACTATTCCCATAAATACAGTA
>MHEI01000004.1:9249-10203 GCA_001805165.1 Nitrospirae bacterium RBG_16_43_11
TTCAGTGACAGCTCCGGCAGAAAGAACCACCTCGCAAACAATGCAGCAAGGACGCAGGACAAGACACCACCTATTGCACCCTCAACAGTCTTACCGGGACTGATATGTGGAGATAGTTTGTGCCTTCCTAAAAGCCTGCCAGCATAATATGCCCCTGTATCCACCCCCCAGGTAACAATCAATATGAAAAACACAAGATTCTCACCATTAAGCAGATTCCGTAATGAAATAAGATGGGCAAGCGGCCAGGCGACATATAATACACCAGATATTATCACAGAAACCCCTGGAAGGGCATCATGAATATTTGCCTTTAATAATATAAAACAGCTTAAACTTAGAATTACAATAGCAGTTAAAGCAACACCTTTCATCTCAAACGCATATCCATCTGCATAAAATGAGAAAAGAAGCATAAATCCGAAGATCAGACCTATGAAAGAAAAAACATTGAATGCCTTATAGTAGAATTTATAGAACTCATACTGACCTATTAATACCCATGAGGAAACAAAAAGTAGAAAGAAAAAAGGTGGGATATATCTGACTACGATATAAATAAGGGGAATAAGGACTAAGGCAGTTACAACTCTCATTCCTCCCATTAGTTCGCCCTGGAGATCTCCCCTTCAACCATACCAAACCGCCTTTCCCTGTGCTGGTAATCCAGTATGGCAAGGAGAAGATTATGTCGTCTGAAATCAGGCCATAGCGTCCTGGTAAAGTATAGTTCCGTATAGGCCATCTGCCATAGAAGGAAATTGCTGATACGGGTCTCCCCGCTTGTCCTTATCATTAGGTCCGGATCCGGTAATCCCCTGGTATACAAATACTCTGAAAATGTCTTGCTGTTTATATCCTGCGGAATAAGCACACCGCTCGCCGCATCCCTTGCAATAAGCCTTATTGCCTCAACTATCTCTGTTCTCCCCCCATAACTCAAAGCAACATTCA
>MHEI01000004.1:10217-16001 GCA_001805165.1 Nitrospirae bacterium RBG_16_43_11
TTATTTTCCGTTTCCTTAATAACCTTTTTCAACCATCTCTGTACTGACTCCGGAAGTTTATCTGTCTGCCCGATAGTCATAAACCTGATGTTATTATCCATCAGGGTCTTCAACTCTTTCCTGAGAAATTCCTCGAGGAACATCATAAGGGTGTTAACCTCAAGCTCAGGCCTTTTCCAGTTTTCCGCTGAAAAGGCATAGATAGTCAGCACCTTTACCCCTATCTCTCTGCAGCATGTCACTATATCCCTGACTGACTTAATGCCTTCCCGGTGTCCGGCGAGTCTGAGAAATCCACGGTTCCTTGCCCATCTCCCGTTCCCATCCATAATAATAGCGATGTGCCTGGGCATTCGTTCCCTGTCTATCAACTCTAATAGTTCTTCATAGGAAAGGCTCCCGAGATCCAAATTCTCTTCTTCGTCCTTAACAAACATATGCAACAACCCTTTCTTGCTAAAATTAGTCAATGGTACATATTATTATCTTGAGAATGGAAAGTCAAATGATTAGGAATGCTGAAAACCCGGGATGACAGCGAATGGCGCTGGAGTAACTTCGTGATATGAACCGTTACACAGATACATGCTCCTGCTCTTCCATGTAAGTGCTTACAACATGGCGGAATGCTTCAACAACCTCAGGGTCAAACTGGGTGCCTGAAGATTTTTCTATTTCTTCCAGTGCCTGCCATGGCAGCTTGCCTTTACGATATGGCCTGTCCGTTACAATTGCGTCATATGTGTCTGCAACCGCAATTATTCTTGCCCCTAATGGTACGTCCGCTTTCACTTTTAAATTATCTTCTTCTTTTTTACTGAAATACTCATGGTGGGCCAGAACAATAGGCACTGCATCACTCAGGACATTCCCCACCTTATTGAGGATATTTGCCCCCCTTTCGCTATGCGAATTCATGACCTGCCGCTCGTCCTTTGTCAGCGCTGCAGCCTTTTTAATCAAATCCATACTTACATCTATCTTCCCGACATCATGCAACAGAGCCGCCACCTTGATATTCTCGCACGCCTCTCTTGTGAGAGACATTGACCTGGCGATATCCATTGCAATATCAGCAACCCTGACAGAGTGCCCTTTCGTATACCTGTCTACAGATTCAATATACTTTACCAGTATCTCAATAACCCCCACATAAGACTGTTTCAGGTCCCTGTACCGCGCCTCCTTCTCTTCATACAACCTCCCAACCACATAACTTGACAACACCAGGAAACTCCCCCATGTAACTATTTGAAAGACCAGATCAAAATCTACTTTTGAACGAATAGAAAATGTCTCAGGTGAAATTACAAGTCTCAGGGTTACTATAAGAACGGTCATTATCGAAGAGAGTACCGCCCCTTTTTTGCCGATATAATACCCTGCCACAAGTACCGGTATAAAATAGAAGTACAGAAAGACAACTTTGTCTACAACAAACATATCTATGAACAAAAGGATAAGTATAATAACCGCCACCAGCACCGGCTCAAAGTATCTTGTTAGAAGATTCTTAAAAGCATTCATAACCTGTCACCTCCTGTTAAGACTACTTATTAAATCAATTGCCATTTTTAGATTTGAATTTTATGATCTAAGAATGTATACTACCGCATAATTGAATCGGCAATTTTCGGGCTTCACATAAGGTATGAACAATATGGATGATCTAAGAGGAAACGAGACCTGGCGGATATTCAGGATAATGAGTGAGTTCGTCGAGGGATTCGAGGAACTCAGCAGCGTTAAACGTGGTGTATCTATATTCGGCAGCGCCAGACTGTCAAGAAACAGTCACTATTATAAGGACGTAATGAAGATAGCAGAGCTATTATCAAAAAAAGGCTTTTCTATCATAACAGGAGGGGGCCCCGGAATAATGGAGGCAGGAAACAGGGGGGCAAAGAAAGGGAAAGGGCTTTCCGTAGGATTAAACATTGGATTGCCTTTAGAGCAGTCTCCAAATAAATATCAGGATAAGAGACTCGATTTCAGGTACTTTTTTGCAAGGAAGGTCATGTTTGTCAAATACTCCGTAGGTTATGTAATAACCCCCGGTGGTTTCGGGACTCTTGATGAGTTTTATGAGGCACTGACCCTTATGCAGACAAATAAGATAAGGCGAATACCTATTGTGATGTATGGAAAGGATTATTGGGAAGGACTTATCAACTGGATGCAGGATACCATGCTGGGAAAAGGGACTATAGGTAAGGACGACATGAAACTATTCCATATGGCAGATGACCCTGAGGAAGTTGTCAGGATTATAGAAGAAGGCTACGAAAGACAGCGCGCCCCGATTAAAGGTAACCGCAGGAAGCTGGATTAACCAAATATTTCGTCAAAAATACACCGGACATTCTTTCTTAATGATTCATATTCCTTCATAAGCCGTATTGCCCCGCTTATGCGTTTTGAGTCTTTGTATTCCATCCTCTTTGCCAGTGGCGCTAATCTCTCAGGGGATTTTGACAGAAGATGTGAAGGCATATTCTGAACAACCCTGAGCCGGCTCTCCAGTGTACGCAGAAAAATATACGACTTCTTTAATATGGAATATTGGTCCTTCGTGATCAGTTGCTCTCTGTATAATGCCTCAAGTGCTGTTAGCGTATTTGTAACCCTTATTGAGGAATACTTAGCACCATACAACAACTGGAGATACTGTACTATAAACTCAATATCCACAATTCCGCCTTCACCCACCTTTATGTCATAGTATTCTTCATTCTCCCTGGAAACCTCATTTTCCATCCTCAACCGCATATTTCTTATTGCAGAAGAGAGTTCAGCGGACGTCCTGCTAACCTCATATAACACCGAATGAACGGTCTCAATAAATTCTTTTCCAAGGGACTCATCCCCCGCTGCAATCCGCGACCTTGTGAGTGACTGAAGCTCCCATATATCTGCGTGTTCCCTGATATAGCTTATGAATGCAACAATAGACTGAGACAACGGTCCCTTTGACCCGGAAGGTCTCAACCTTACGTCAACCTTGAAAACAGTCCCTTCCCTCGTCATTGCTGTAAGGGCTGACATCGTCTTGCTTGACAGATGGGTAAAGTATTCATGGTTAGAAATCTTCTGTTTCCCATTCGTCTCTCCATCACCGGAGTACAGGAAAACTATATCAAGATCAGATCCATAAGTAATCTCCTCTCCCCCAAGTTTCCCCATTCCTATAATACAGAATTCAGCCTCAATTACACCTCCATCTGTCCTGCATACAGGCCTGCCATATACCCGGCGTAATTCATCTCCTGCTATCTTCAAGGCACAGACCAAAGATACATCTGCAAGGTTTGAAAGATACTGTGAAGCATCACCAGGAGTCACATAACCGAGGATATCAATGTACCCTATCCGGATCTCTTCCGTATATTTAAACTTTCTGAGTAGATCAAGCTTCTCTGCATATGAAATGCACTGTTCCATCAATGAGAACAACTCTTCCTGCATATCCGCCGTAGTCCGCTTCTTCAGCATCTCTTCAGGATCTAAGAACATATCTATGATCTCAGGGTGTCTGATAACTATTTTTGACAGATACTCGCTGCTGCTGAAGATACTGATAACAGATTCAACGGCCTGCGGATTCTCTTCAAAGAATGAATATAGTGTCTCTCTTGCCCCCACCGATGATATCAGCGCCTCTACATTATTCAGGGCCAGGTCCGGGTCTGACGAAGATGATATTTGAGCAAAAAACGATGGGAATATCCTTAAGAAGATCTGGCGGCTCCTGGGGGTCTGGTGACTGAAAGCAGCACCGTCCCTCAATAAAATGATATTTCTGTATGCCCTGACGGTGTCTTTGAAATTGTATCGTGACAACATATGTATAGCCTCATCCTCTGATACTACACCTCCTATTATCACTTCACAGTCGCCGGCCTCAGCTTCAACGCTTCCCTCCGGACCTTTCTTTGAAAAGAGGTCATCGTATATCTTTCTCACAGATTTTGTATAAGAGTTGTAATCTTTGAGAAGCTGCTCATACGCCCGGGACTTCGCCTTATCTTTGTAGCCGGTTCGCTTTGCAAGGGTGTTCAGATCCTTTGGGTCTGCCGGCATAACATATGTCTGACGCTCACCGACGATCTGTATCATGTGCTCAACCCTTCGCATGAATTGATATGCCGCTGACAATATACCTTCCTCTTCATAAGATATAAACCCCTTCTGTGCGAGTTTGTGCAGGGCACGCATAGTATTTCGTTCCCTTATCAATGGTTCCTTACCGCCATACAGCAGTTGCAATGCCTGCACAAAAAACTCTACCTCCCTTATTCCCCCGTATCCGAGCTTCACATTACGTACATCCTTGCCTTTAACAGCAATGCTATTGTCTATCTTCACCTTCATATCCCTTATCTCATCAATAGCGGTAAAATCGAGATATTTCCTGTAGACAAAGGGCTGGATCATCTTTAAAAATGCCTTGCCGAGATCTTCATCCCCGGCAACAGGACGTACCTTGAGCAGGGCAGCCCTTTCCCATGTTTGTCCCCATGATTCATAATAAACCTCGTAACTTCTCAGAGGAGATGCCAGGTCCCCCCGCTCACCTTCCGGCCTAAGCCTTGTATCTACCCTGAATACAAAACCCTCATCCGTAGTTTGCCCTATAACCTGACTCAGCATCTCGGATAGTTTGACAAAATACTGGTGATTAGAAAGGATGCCATGACTGGTTTCCCCCTTCTCTGTAGAGTAGAGATACATAATATCAATATCAGAACTGTAATTTAATTCTTCCCCTCCAAGTTTTCCCATTCCAAGAACGGTAAATGTACATCTGCGTGAATTACCATCTTCATCAGAATATTGCGGTATCCCGTATCTCTTTTCCATGTCCCTGTTACAGGTGTCATAGGCTGCCTGTAGTGATACATCTGCCACAACAGATATCTCCTGTGTAATCTCTGACAGAGTCCCGTAGCCCAGGAGGTCTCTAAGAGAGATGCGCAGATATTCCTTTTTCCTGAATCTCCTCAACATAGTTTTTACATCTTCTATGGTTGTCTTTGGCGTTATCTGCTTACGTAAACCTGCAAGAGCTGTATCTTTGGCAATAGTCCTTTTGAGAAAGTTCGGAACAGCCAGCCACTCAATATATTCACGCGGTGCTGAAAATAGAAAATTACAAAGATACTGGCTGCTTCCCAAAAGGAGCAAAAGGGGGGAGATGATCTCCTTATGAGATGAGAGAAATAGATAAAGCTTGTCCTTTTCCTCATAACTTGAGGCAAACCGTTCAAGATTGTTCAGAGACATATCCGGGTCAGGAGAATCTATTGCTGACTGGAGTATTGAAGGCAGCAGCTTATCAAAGATACTGTGCAGGGGAATATCTCTGCGCAGCAACTGCAGGTTGACAGCCGCCCTTCTGCTGTCAGCAAAACCCACATTGGCTAATATAGAGGATAACTCAGCAGCATCTTGAAAATTTCTGATGATTTCTTGGGAGACTTTTTTCATGAGTATCCAGACAGTTACTGAAGTTCTGGATTCCTGCTTTCGCAGGAATGACAGGTAAGGTGCTGTTTCCGGTTAAACAAATAGGGTTATATCAGCATCCGCGGCATACTCTAAAAATGCCGCTGCTCCACACACCTCGACGCCCTCGATGAGGTCTTCTTTCTTCACCCCCATAACGTCCAGAGTCATCTGGCATCCTATAAGCTTTACCCCTGTTTCTATTGCAATATTCAGCAGGTCCTCAATCGTCGGTACATTTACCTTCGCCATCCAGCTCTTCATCATTTTGGTTGCCAT
>MHEI01000004.1:16053-18761 GCA_001805165.1 Nitrospirae bacterium RBG_16_43_11
GCCGGGTTTGCAAGAGAAGGTACCTTAAGATTCTTATTTTTCCTTTTGTTAATTATATCGAGGCCATAAAATGTAAAGAATATGGAACACTCTATGTCCATGGCTGCGGCTGTAGTGGCCAGTATAAGAGGCGGGTATGCCATATCAAGCGTACCCTTGGATGCCACTATGGCCATCCTCTTTTTTCGCTCAGACAAAAGCTTTTTAAGTTTATTTTCTACGATATCTTCTATAATCTTTTTGTCCTGATCCGTAATTGACATTTAAACCTCCTATCTCAACTTCCTGATATAAAATCTGAAGTGCCCATCTTCTCTTGCTGACTCAAGCAGCTCCTGGCCGGTGTGCTTAGCCCATGCCTCTATATCTTTAACTGAACCGGGGTCTGTTGCTATCATCTCCAGTATCTCGCCTAATGCCATTTTGGCTATTGCAGTCCTGGTTTTTATTACAGGCAGAGGACATGACAGCTTGCTGCAATCAAGTGTCTGGTCCGGCATATATTTTTTACTATCCATCAAGATGTTCCCTTTCTCTATTCTATCATCACTTTTTCCCCTTTACCATACAATAACCTTCTCATGGTCAATAATAAGCTGACATATTGAGGAATAATCAACCAATTTATACGATGTATTTAAACCACGCGCCTCGACATCATAGACAGAGGCATATATATCACCAACCCCGTGTAACCTGGATAAGACACCATCCTGAATCAGAAGGACAGAGACACTACCTTTAGCGCTATCATGATGAATCATTTCCTGCGCCAATTTGTCGTCAATATTCCTGATTATATGAAGAGTTTTCACAGGCATTCCTCTATTTACCCGAAACTAATTACCACATCGCTCCCTGCAATCAATCCAAGCGCCTCCTGCCGGCTGAGCTTCTCTACGTGACCATCGCATTCAGTAATATTCCGCTCCTTTAATGAAACCTCATCTGCAAACACCCTGATACCACACGCAGAAAACAGCTCCATACTATCGTTGATATCAGGCCTCCCTATTGTATGGGGGGCAACTCTTAATGAATTCCATACACCATTATCTATTAATAGTATACTGACCCTGTTATCATGGACCGTCAGCCCAATACTCATACGAAGTGCTTCAGGCACAGAAACAGTATTAAATGGTGTTGTACGGATTATAAGAAGGAGATTCTTTAGATGACCCTTCATACAAAGCTCAGAAACCTGTCACATTCATTGACCAACTTAGAGAGGTCATACTGACTGTGGAAATCTACACCATCAAACAAATCAGGCTGGTTTAACCCCCTTATCTCAGCGGTATATGTACACAGGGCAATCTTTACCCCTTTCGATATTAAATTATCGAATCCTGCTGAAAGTTTCCCCGGGGAATTGTTTACGACAGCATTATAAACACCATCCTCCATGAGGAATACACTTACCTCATGCCCCATATCGGCAAAACCGTCAGCAAGTCTTTTTACAGTATGAGCATCCTGGTGTTCAGGACTTTTGTGTAGAAGAAACCCGATTTTCATAGTTTATTGCAATTATACACAAATTTGTTTATTATGGTATAGCTTTTTGAAAGGTTGTATCTATGAAAGATGTCTTTACAATGATACTCGCCGGCGGCAGGGGTGAAAGACTTCACCCACTCACAGCCAACAGGGCTAAGCCTGCTGTCCCGTTTGGCGGCAAGTACAGGATCATTGATATTACCCTCAGCAATGCCGTCAATTCAGGCCTCAGGCAGATAGGCGTCCTTGTCCAGTACAAATCAATGTCTCTCGACAGGCATATACGTCAGGGATGGAATATTCTCAGTTCATATCTTGACGAATATATAATTACTATACCTCCTCAACAGCGGGTCAGCCAGGAGTGGTACCGTGGGACCGCAGACGCCATTTATCAAAACCTCTATGTGTTGGAACTTGCAAACCCCAGGCACCTCCTTGTCCTCTCAGGTGACCATATATACAAGATGGACTACTCTGACATGTACAGATATCATATGGAAAAAGGCGCCGATGCCACTATAGGTGTAATTGAATTTGACAGGAAACATGCATCCAGTTTCGGCATACTGGAAGTCAACGAGGATTTCCGAATTGTAGGTTTTGAAGAAAAACCAAAACAGCCGAAAACGATCCCGGGGAATCCAGACCTCTCTCTATGTTCCATGGGAGTCTATCTGTTCAATACTGATATGCTCATACCATACCTGGAGAACGATTCGAGAGAGGAATCTGCCCATGACTTCGGGAAAAACATTCTGCCCAGTATGATCTCTCAAAGCAAGGTTTATGCATATAACTTCAAAGACCTTAACAGAAAAGAAGCAAAGTACTGGAGGGATATCGGAACCATTGATGCCTACTGGGAGGCTAATATAGAACTAACTGCAGTTGATCCTGTGTTTAACCTGTATGACAAGGATTGGACTATAAGGACATTTCAGGGGCAGTATCCTCCGGCAAAATTTGTCTTTGCCCAGGAGGAAGAGGGAGGGAGGCTCGGAATAGCCCTTGACTCCATAGTATGCGGCGGATGCATAATCAGCGGTGGAAGGATTCAGACCTCAGTGATCTCGCCCAACGTAAGGGTAAACAGTTATGCAGAAATAAGAGACTCAATTGTTCTGGAAAATGTGGAAATCGGAAGATACAGCAAGATAAGAAGGGCTATTATAGACAAGGATGTAAAAATTCCTCCTCAGACT
>MHEI01000004.1:18847-24498 GCA_001805165.1 Nitrospirae bacterium RBG_16_43_11
CTAAAAATCCATCGTCAGGCCGACAGTTGCCGTAGAATCAGGACTCGCATCAGATATTCCGGCGCTAAAACCTGCATCAAGCAGTACGCCTTCCATCATCCTGTATCTTGCACCAAGAAGGATTGAGAAAAGGTCATCTTCCTTAGGGTCTTTATTCGTCTCACCGCTCACTTCACCAACTATCTTAATCTCTTTATCTGCTGAATACTCTACTGCCACCTTGAAACTGAAGACATTCTCATACTCTTTTCCCCAGGATGGTTTGTTTATGAATGTATATCCCATGTTCATATGGGCACTTAATAATTGAGACATCTCCCTTGTAGCTATAAATAAGAAACCGAAATCTGTCTCACCCGTACTTAATCCTGACATCAGGACATCTTCGTTGTTTTCAGGTGTAGGTAATTTGAAAAATGGCTGTATTGTAAGTGAGATCGGATTCCCTTCCCGCCCCTTAAGGAAAAGGAGTCTTGATTTGAGTATCATGTCGCCAACAGTATCTGCCTTCTTATCACTCTGGCTGGGTCTCCAGAATACATAGGGTATCTCAACCCCTATATCAAGGTTATTAATAACTCCGTAATTTGCCTCAATATCAATGCTGTATGCATCATTACCTTCAGGATAATTAAGGAACCTCAGCCCTGTCTCCAGCTTAATCTTGTGCACCTTCTCAGGATAAGCGCTTTGAGTCGTTAAAGGACGGTGGGCATAGGCAGGTAATGTAAATAAAATCGTGCAGATAAAAACACAAAATGAAATGATTATGAGAATGTATCGCCTGGATTGCATCAGCGTGACAATAATAACCGTAATGTTTCCGGTATGTCAAGGATTTTCAAAATAGCCTTTCCTCCATAGCTGTAAGCAACGGTAATAGTGTCTCCGGATAAATCGCAGAAACCGCAACAGCATTGTATCGTTGGCATAGTATCTTCACTAATTCCTCATCGCACTTATCCATTTTGTTAAATACTATCAGTTGCTCTATATTGTCTATCCCCAGATCTCTCATAATTTTATCAACAGATTCCATCTGCTGTTCAAATCTCGGGTTGCTTATATCCACTACATGAAGCAGAAGGTGAGCATCTTTCAGCTCATCCAGCGTAGCCCTGAATGCGCCGAGCAAATCCTCCGGCAATTCTTTGATGAACCCAACTGTATCAGTAATAATAATTTCTCTCTCCCTTGGAAACCTCAGTCTCCGGCTTGAAGTATCAAGGGTAGCAAACAGCAGATCCTCAGTTTTCACACTACTTTTTGTGAGAGAATTCAGGAGGGATGATTTACCTGCATTCGTATAACCCACTATTGAAACTATAGGGATACCGCTCTGGACTCGCCTCTCTTTCCTTTGCCTGCGTGCACTGCCCAAATGCTCAAGCTCCCGTTCCAGGTGGACTATCCTGTCTCTTATCCGTCTCCGGTCAATCTCAAGCTTCATCTCACCGGGACCTCTCCCTCCTATACCTCCTGCAAGCTTTGACAATGCCTTGCCAGTGCCAACTAAGCGGGGAAGGAGGTACTTCAGTTGTGCAAGTTCCACCTGAACCTTGCCGTCCCTGGAATGAGCGCGTCTCGCAAAGATATCCAGGATAAGCTGCGTCCTGTCTATGACACGCATGTCAGTCATCTCACCTATGGATTTTACCTGGGTGGGTGACAGGTCCTGGTCAAAGATTATCAGATTGGCGCCGCCCTGAAGTGATTTTATTATGAGCTCTTTTATCTTTCCCTCACCCATCAGATACCTGGGATGTAAAACTTTTGGCCTTTGAATCACTGCATCAAGGACTGCAACGCCTGCTGTCCTTGCAAGTTCTCTAAGCTCTTCAATGGAATCTTCCTGATCACTTTTGCTTTTCAACGATGCACTGACAATAACCGCCCGGTCGCCTTTCTCAACATCTATCCTCTCGCGGGAAAGAGAAAGCTCTTTGTCAATATCATTAAGGAGGTCTTCAAGGTCTAAGTTCTGCTGATGGAATAAGACCTTATCAAGAACCTTATATGCCTTGCCTTCCTCATTGGGGGGTATAAGCCGTGCAACATAGATATGTCCGGGAAGGCCGTCATTAGCAACGCCGACAGCCGCTATCATATCTAACCTGAGAAGTGCAAGGTCAGTCAAGTCATCCTGTGTCAGGGCCTCATCTTTCAGATGTGTATGGATGCACCTTATGCTTCGGGTACGTTTCATCCCAAATCCAAATTCTGAGAGGTCAGGGATTACTATCTCCTTCTGGTCACCTACTATAACATGATGTATTTCACCACGGCGGTCAACCATTATCCCGATCTGTCTCTTAATGTCATGGGAAAGGGACGTTATATATCTGGCAAGCTCGGCAGAAATTACCTCTGCCGGAGGTATGCGGCGTCTGTATATATTTTTAAGCCGGCGGAGCTGATCGGCCTTTAATCCTGATGTATTGCCGTAGAGGGTAGAAATAAGGTAAACCTCCTGACTTCAGTTTATTATTTTACCCTTCTGCGGTCAAGCTGTTATGTTAAGGCATACGTAATGCCTCTTTCTCAAGGATCCTTATAAATACATCCACTATCTTTGGATCGAATTGTGAACCTGAGCATCTATGAAGCTCTGCAATTGCGGCTTCAACAGGCAGGGCCTTTCTGTATGGTCTATCAGTGGTCATTGCGTCAAATGTATCAACTACGGCAAGGATGCGGCAGGCAAGGGGGATAGCCTCCCCGTGCAACCCGTCGGGATATCCTGCGCCATTATAAAACTCCTGATGGTGGCGTATAAGCGGCTTTAGTTTCTTCAACGCCTCAAGGGGAGAGATTATCTTCTCGCCAATTTCAGCATGCCGCTTCATAATCTCAAACTCCTCCGGCGTAAGCTTACCCGGCTTGTTGAGTATATGATCCGGTATGCCTATCTTCCCTATATCATGTAAGAGGCAGAGATAAACAAGCTCCTCCTGTTCACCCTGAGGCATACTTAAATCACAGGCTATTTCTCTCGTATATTCTATCGCACGCTCGGAGTGACCATTCGTATAGTGGTCTCTTGCATCAAGGGCGCTGCTCAGTGATGTTACTATCTCATAGAGAGACTGGGGGGATGAATCTACAGAGAGCATCTTTTTCAACTGCTCTCCGAAGTCTGATACTATCTGCTGACCGTTATCAAACCGCTTCAGGGTCCTGACGGCAAGGAATGTCTCAAAAAGTTTCTGGTTGCAGACATGCAGGTCCTTTGTTTCAGAGCGGTCAAAAGAAAACACCTGATTGCCGCCCCTGTATTTTGCCAGATACATGGCCTGATCCGCAAACTGCAGCAATAAGGTCTGATCATCAGTATGGTATAAGTACGTTGCAAGTCCCAAACTGATTGTAATCCCTGAATTATCTCCCTCGTACCTCGCCCTGACATTACTCAAAATCCTGTTAGCTACCAGCATTCCCTGGTCATGTGATGTCTCAGGAAGCAGACATATAAACTCATCTCCTCCATAACGCCCAACTATGTCTATTGATCTCGTGTTATCTTTAAGACGTTTTGCAAGATCACAAAGTATATTATCCCCCATGTAATGACCATGTATGTCGTTGGCAGACTTAAAGTTGTCCACATCTATCATTATTATGGAGAATGGTTTTTCTGTCCTCTGGGATCGAATAACTTCTTCCTGATAACGTTCAAGAATTGCCCTGTGGTTGAGGAGTTTGGTCAGGCCGTCAGTATTCGCCTGCATCCTTATCTCTTCAAAAAGCTGTGCATTCTTAATGGCATTCGCTGATGTATTGGCAATGATCTGGCAGAATCTTATCTCTTCCTGTGTAAATACCCGCTTATCCCGGATAACCTTCAGAAAAAGGGTACCTATTACTTCAGACTGATATGAAATGGGGATTACTAAAAGCGATTTAATATTGATCTGATTAAGAATCTCCCGTACGTCATTCATAATATTATCATCATCGACGTCGTTGATAATTACGGTCTCTCCGGTCTCCAGCGCCTTTCGTATTTCAGGGTATTTAATCAGGTCTATCTGCAGTTTGTTTATGTTTGGGGAATCATTTGATGCCATCACATATCCATACTCTTTTTGCCCGTCAACGAGGATAATGGAGCACCGGTCAGCGTCAATATATAAGCCAACTTTATTAACCATTATTCTCAGGACTTCATTTATATCCAGAGAAGATGAGACACTTTGTGTTATTTCGAGTATCAGTTCCAGTTCTTTTTTGCTCTGCCATGCATAGCTTAAATTGATAAGAAGATAGCGTATATGCTGGTATAAAGGATTGAGGATTGAGGTTAGTGTCGTCTTTTCCAATGGCGTAAGTTTAAGATTGAAAGACCTGAAATCTCTTTACTAACAGAAATACTTTTCGGCTGTAAAAAAAATCTCTTGACATGGGAAAATATATTGGTATTATTATCATCATAATCCCTATCGGAATAGTAGGATATATCTTATGAGATTTTCAGTAAAGAGTGAGTATGCGGTAACTGCTGTTTTGGATGTGGCTGGCCATGCTGATAAAGGCCCTGTACATGTAAGGTCAATCGCCAGCCGTCAGGCTATTCCTCTGAAGTTTCTTGAACAGGTTATGGCTTCGCTCAAAAAAGCTGGAATAGTAGATAGTATAAGGGGATCTCAGGGTGGCTATGTACTTGCCCGAGACCCTAAGGCAATAAATATTGCACAGATAATAGAGGCAATTGAGGGACCTATAACTCCAGTTGATTGTATTACAGATTCTGCCGAATACAGGTGTTTACATATGAACGGAGGTGTCGTCAGGGATGTATGGGATGACGTAAAACGGGCTATCTCCAGGGTGCTTAATGCTGTGACAATAGAGGACCTGGACAGGAAGAAAAGGGAAAAAGAGACTTCTGTAATGTATCATATATAATAAGGGGGTTTATAGCTATGGAAAAAAATGTAATAGAAACAGACGTTCTTATCATTGGCGGCGGGACAGCGGGGTGTCTGGCTGCAGTGGAACTAAAGGAGCTCTACCCGAATCTCAGCGTGACAATCATGGAAAAGGCTCATGTAGACAGGAGCGGATGCCTGGCAGGCGGTATGAATGCTATCAATGCATACCTGAACCCCGGTGAGACCCCTGAAAGCTTCACTAAGTATGTCAGGTTCGACTCATGCGGCTTAGTCAGGGAAGACCTTGTCCTGAGCATGTCTGAGCTGTTTGAATACACAGTAAAGAAGGTAGAAAAGTGGGGGCTTCCTATCCTCTGCGATGAGAAAGGAAACTATGTTCCCCGCGGAAGGTGGAATATAAAGATCAATGGTGAGTCTTTGAAACCCATAATAGCCAAGGCAGCAAAAAATGCAGGGGCTAAGATATTAAACTGGGTTACGGCAACTAACTTCTTGATCTCAGACGGCAGGATAGCAGGCGCTATGGGATTCGGTATAAGGAACGGAAACTTCTTTATTGTAAAGGCAAAGGCAACCATCATTGCTACCGGAGGTGCGGCAGGTATATATAAACCTAACAACGCACATGATGCACAGCATAAGACATGGTACAGTCCATATAATACAGGAGCAGGATATGCAATGGGGATAAGGGCCGGGGCTGAAATGACGAGCTTTGAGATGCGGTATATCGGGCTTAGGGTAAAAGATACTATAGCA
>MHEI01000004.1:24505-25628 GCA_001805165.1 Nitrospirae bacterium RBG_16_43_11
GGACCATAGCCCTCGGTGTGGGAGCACCGCAGATAAATTCAAAAGGGGAGAAATTCATGGCTGCCAAATATGCACACATAGGCGGTGACGGGGCGCCTACTCCTTACAGATCACACGGGCCTCTTCAGGAGATAAAAGAAGGGCGCGGACCCGTATACTTAGATACAAGACATATAACATCTCAACAGGCACGGGACCTGAAGTCCGCATTTCTCGACATGTATCCATCCATGGTCCTTTACTGGGCAGCAAATGAGATAGACCCATCAAAGGAACCTGTAGAAGTGCAGACTACTGAGCCATACATCGTAGGGGGACACACTCAGTCCGGTTACTGGGTAGATGTTAACCGTAAAACGAGTATTGATGGACTGTATGCTGCAGGCGATGTTTCAGGTGGAGCGCCGTATAAGTTTGTAAGCGGCTGCTGGGCAGAGGGGGTTATTGCAGCAAGGGCTGCAGGCGAATATGTTCAAAAAGTCGGATTTGCAGAAATCGAAGATGAAATTTTAAAGGCTGAACAGGAACGGGTATTTAACCCGCTTCTGAATCATACCCATAAGAAAGATGGGATAAATCACTATGATATGGAAGTGAGAATGCAGAAGATCATGGAGGAATATGCAGGCGGTGCAGCAACATTCTATGAGGTGAATGAAGAGAGGCTGCAGGTAGCAAGAAGACGCCTTTCCACCATGCCGGATCAGTTCCAATATCTGATTGCAGAAGACCTTCATGAACTGATGAAGGCGCACGAAGTAATAGACAGGGTCTATGTGGCTCAGGTACTCGTTGAACATATGATGTACCGGAAGGAGACAAGGTGGCCGGGATACTGCACAAGAACAGATTTTACAGAGTTAGACGATACCAACTGGCTAAAGTTTGTGAATTCAAGGAGAGACCCCGAAACAGGGAACATAGAAATGTTCACAAGGCCATATGAGCAGATAGTGCCTGGGGACAGGTATAAACCCAGATAACTAATATAATTTGAACCATTTACTATTTTAGGAGGAAGAACAATGCCGGTAATAATACATACAGACAAATGCAATGAATGCCATGGGTCAACTAACCCTCCATGCGTCAGGATGTGCCCGGGTGACCTTTGGATGAAGGA
>MHEI01000004.1:25634-26842 GCA_001805165.1 Nitrospirae bacterium RBG_16_43_11
GACAGGGAAGATACTGATGAGAAATCCTTCAGACTGCTGGGACTGCCTGCCATGCGTGAAGGTCTGCCCGCAGGAGGCAATAGAATTCAGGCTCTCTTATCAGCTTGGATTCCAGACAGCAAGACTGCTGCCGCACATACATGATACAAGGGATTTTATTACGTGGGAACTTATTGACACAAAGGGTAACATAGACAAATTCACTATCAGGACGAAGATCCTGCCGGTTGAGCTTGATGAAAAGATAGAGGGTGTAACACCGGACCAGTATGCAATATAAAAATACAGTGCCACACTACATAAGGATTCGCAGATGAAACAAACTACTGAGAAAAAAACAACACAGATTCAACAACACATACTAGATGAAATATCGATATTTGAGGCTGAGATCGGCCGTTTGAGGCGAAAGGAGATGCCTGAAGAAAAATTCAAAAAATTCAGGCTCCAGCATGGTATCTATGGTCAGCGTCAGAAGGATGTTTTCATGGTCAGGGTCAAGGTGCCGCAGGGTGTCCTTAATCCGGAACACCTAAAAATTCTGGCAGATATCGGGGATCTATACTCAAATGGTATAGCTCATGCTACATCAAGGCAGGACATACAATTCCACTATGTAAAACTTGAGAATGTGCCGGCAATCATGCATTCACTTGCAGATGTGGGACTAACCACACGGGAGGCATGCGGCAATACAATCAGGAATGTCACGGCATGCTATCTCTCGGGTATTTGCCCTGATGAGCTTTTTGATGTATCCACTTATGCACGGCTCACCACAGACTATTTCCTGAGGAATCCTGTTTGCCAGAGTCTGCCAAGAAAGTTCAAGATATCCTTTTCCGGATGCAGCAAGGATTGTTCATTAGCCGCGATAAATGACATCGGAGCAATAGCAGTACAAAAAGGTACAAATGGTTCCTCACAGACAGGTTTTAAGATATACATCGCCGGCGGACTCGGCCCGCACCCGAGGGTAGCACAACTCTTAGAGGAATTTGTCCCGGCAGATGACTTGCTTCCAATGTCTGAAGCAATATTAAGGGTCTTTGACCAGTACGGTGAGCGGAAAAACAGAAACAGGGCAAGGATGAAGTTCCTCCTTGAGAAGATTGGCTTTGACGAACTCAAGCGGCGGATTATAGAGGAATTCAGTATCGTTAAGGCATCAAAGAAGTGGTCATTTACGCTTCCTCCTGAAGATACTC
>MHEI01000004.1:26865-39486 GCA_001805165.1 Nitrospirae bacterium RBG_16_43_11
ATATACCGGGAACAACGCCTCGTACCATTTGAGTACACGGGAACTATGGGTAATGGTGACCCTTATTTTCACAGATGGCGTTCAACGAATGTCATGCCTCAGAAACAGACCGGTTATTGCATTGTGCATGTAAGTCTCCCTCTGGGGGATATAACCACGGAACAATTGAGAATTTTGTCAGATATAACAGAGAACTATTCAAACGGGAGGATAAGGGTAACACACCAACAAAATCTCCTGATGCGGTGGGTCAGAAATGAATGTCTCTATGCCCTGTACAAGGAATTAAAGAGAGGGGAAATGGCAAAGGCCGGTGTTGGACAGATGGTGGATATTCAGAGTTGCCCTGGTGCAGAGACCTGTAATCTGGGACTTACGTCATCAAGGCAGTTGGCACGTGCCATAGGTCTTGAGCTATCAACCAGGGATGACGCAGAAATCGAAAATGTCAGAATAAAAGTAAGCGGATGTCCTAACTCATGCGGACACCATCATATCGCCGACATCGGGTTTCACGGAGTTGCAAAAAAGATCGAGGGCCGCCTTGTTCCTCATTATCAGCTTCATCTCGGCGGGGGTGTGGGTGATGGGCGTGCAGTAATCGGCGAATCTGACATTAAACTCCCGGCCCGTAATATTCCGGCTGCTGTGTCCCGACTTGTCAATGTCTATCAGAGTGAGCAGATGGATGGCGAGCAGTTCTATCAGTTTGTGGAAAGGGTAGGTACGGATTATATCCATAACATACTTGATCAATATACTTCCATCCCTTCGTATACCGAATCAGCGGAGAGCTATTCTGACTGGGGATCAGACTCGGAATTCATTGTGAAACTGGGGGCCGGTGAGTGCGCAGGAGGAGTCGTTGACCTGATCGAAGACTTTTTGCAGGCAGGAAAACGAGATGCATCCAGGGCGGCCATGTTCTTTGAGGCTGGTGAGTATGACAAATCCATTGAATGGATTGAGCGATCGGTGTTATCTGTTGCACGCGGAATGCTGGTCCCATTTGGGATTGATACTGAAGTGGATAATGAAATTATCCGGGAATTTCAGAATAAAATAATAGATAAGTGCATAGTGTCTGACAGTGTTGAACCGCTGTTTGAAAACTTCGGTAAATCTGATATTAAAGAAAGGTTAAGCGAATATATTCTTCTTGCAGGGTTACTTGCGGATGAATCGCAGGATGCATACCGTCAGCTCGATGCAAGTTTTAAATTCAAGAAGAGAGAAAAAGAAGAAACATCACAGGAGGCAGAAAAGACAATGGAAAGGAAGATTGACGCATATTTAGACCTTAAGGGGGTGGCATGCCCTTACAATTTTGTAAAGACAAAGTTAAAACTGGAAGATATGGAAGCAGGCCAGACTCTTCAGATTGTTATTGATGAAGGAGAACCATACAAGAATGTCCCGAGGAGCGTACTGAACGAAGGGCACAAGATTCTGGAAGAAGAAAAGGTAGAGGAAAAACATTACAGGATAGTGATAGAAAAGATGTAGACAAAACAGGGACACTTCCCACAATGTTGATGCAAAGCAGGAAGTGTCCCTATAATTTTTTCATTTTTTAAACAAGGAGGAGGAATAATGCTTGAATCAATACCACACGGAGGAAAACTTATCAACCGCATTCTCAGAGGAAAAGACAGGGAAATGGCAGAGCTCAAGGCAAGAGAACTCAGGAAGATCCCGCTCACATCAAGAGAGGTTTCAGATCTTGAGATGATGGCCGTAGGCGCATTGAGCCCGCTTGAAGGATTCATGTGTAAGGATGACTACCACTCGGTCATTGATACTATGAGACTCACGAACGGTCTTCCATGGTCTTTACCGGTAACATTATCTGTTTCACAGGAAATCGCAGATAGTCTTTCACTCAAAGACGAGGTAGCCATGGTAGACGGACAGGGCAACGCCCTCGCTATCTTAACTGTGGAAGATATTTTTAATCATGATAAGGAAAAAGAGGCAGTTGAGGTATATAAGACTGATAGCCCCGAACATCCTGGTGTCAAATATATAAATGATGTGGGACCGGTACTGGTTGGCGGTAAGATTGCCCTGTTCCAGAGACCAAAACATGAGGATTTCCTGCCGTACCGTCTCGACCCTGAAGAAACCAGAAAAAAATTTCAGGAAAAGGGGTGGAAGAGGGTCGTTGGATTTCAGACAAGGAATCCTATACACCGTGCACACGAATATATACAGAAGTCTGCCCTTGAGATAGTTGACGGGCTCATGGTGCATCCTCTGGTCGGTGCCACTAAAGGTGATGATGTGCCTGCCACAGTACGTATGCGCTGCTATGAAGCCCTGTTCCAGAATTACTATCCTAAAGACAGGACTATGCTTGCCGTGTTCCCCGCGGCAATGCGCTATGCAGGACCAAGAGAGGCCATATTCCATGCAATATGCAGAAAGAACTACGGCTGCACCCATTTTATCGTAGGCAGGGACCATGCAGGTGTCGGTAATTATTATGGGACATTTGACGCACACTACATCTTCGATGAGTTCGAACCAGGGGAACTCGGCATCACACCGCTCAGGTTTGACCACACATTCTATTGCAAACGGTGCACGAGTATGGCATCATACAAAACCTGTCCCCACGACTCAACCGACCATGTAGCATTGTCAGGGACAAAGGTTCGTGAGATGCTGAGAAATGGTATAAAACCACCTGCGGAGTTTTCAAGGCCGGAGGTAGCCACTATTCTTATTGAGGCCATGTCAGCTAATAAGGAGTAGAATATCCTGACATTCTGAATACTTTTTTATTTGGAGGATAACCCAATCGAACAACCAGTCCTTAAAGTAGAACTACCCGGTATAAAACCATTACGCAGCGGCAAGGTGCGCGACATCTTTGACCTCGGTGACCTTCTGCTTCTTGTGGCATCAGACCGGGTCTCCGCATTTGATGTAGTCCTTCCCAACGGCATACCAGGGAAGGGAAAAATCCTCACACAAATTTCACTCTTCTGGTTCAAACATATGGCAGACATCATTCCAAACCATTTGGTAAGCGCAGATGTGAAGAACTTTCCTGCTGTCTGTCTGCCGGGCAAGGAATTACTCGAGGGAAGGAGCATGTTAGTAAAGAAAGCAAAACCGCTCCCAGTCGAATGTATCGTAAGAGGGTATATTTCCGGATCAGGATGGAAGGAATATAAAAAGAATGGAACTGTATGTGGCATTAAACTCCCGGTTGGTCTCCTTGAGTCATCAAAACTTCCGGAACCAATATTCACTCCATCAACAAAGGCTGAGGAGGGACACGACATAAACATAACATTTGAAGAGGTAACAGGCTTAGTCGGTAAAGAGATGGCTGAAAGGCTCATGGATATCAGCCTCAGGATATATACAAAGGCACGTGATATGGCAGAAAAAAAGGGAATAATAATTGCCGATACAAAATTTGAATTTGGCATCTATAATGAAGAATTGATTTTAATAGACGAAGTGCTTACCCCGGACTCCTCCCGCTTCTGGTCAGTAGAAACATACCACGTTGGGAAAAGCCAGGACAGTTTCGACAAACAGATTGTAAGGGATTACCTGCTTGGTTTGGATTGGAACCAGCACCCCCCCGGCCCTGAACTCCCGCCTGACATCGTAGAAAAGGCAGCAGCCCGGTACAGTGAGATAATAGAAATACTAATGTCGTAAGTTTCAGGAATAATTTTTCTCTGCGTTCTCAGCGTGCTCCGCGGTGAAGTGTCCCTACAATCTTCCGGATCTTATTATTGCCCAGACAAGCCACAAGCCAAGGAAGCCTGCAACAAGGTAGCCGACAACTCCTATCAGAGGGTATCCAAGCAAAAGCGGACCGATCTGTGTTTGCATGATGATAGATGATCCTACTATGATTGATGCTATTATCAGACTAAATGACAATCTGTTGCTCGCCTTATCAATGTGTTGTTCAAGGCCTTCAAGTTTCTCGTGTCTCACCTCTATCTCTATACGCCCTTCCCTGATACGTTTAATGATATGATGGAGTTCACGGGGTAATCCCCGGAGAAGACTGCTCATTTCCAATCCAATCTTCACCATATCCCGGTAAATCCTTGCAGGCTCGAATAACTTCTTCCTGAGTAAATGCTGTGTATATGGCCTCATGTTTTCTACAAGGTTAAACTCAGGGTCAAGGGTCCTCACAATGGACTCCACCGTCATAAATGCCTTACCAAAGAGAAGCATATCCGTAGGAATTTTTACATGATGCCTGCGCCCCAGGGATATAAGGCCGTTCACAAACTCTGCAAAAGAAAAATCCTTCAGAGGAACGTCATAATATCCTTCCATGAATTCCCTCATGTCTTTTTTCAATGCCCTCTGATCAAATTCTCCGATCACAATACCGGTCTCAAGATAAATGTCCATCAACCTTACAATATCCTTATCTATCACTGCCAGAAAAAGGCCTGCAAGATTATCCATCATCTCATCATCGAGACGTCCCATTATTCCAAAATCATGGAAGCATATACGCCCGTCATCAAGTACGAAAACATTCCCCGGATGGGGGTCAGCATGAAAAAAACCATGTTCAAATATCTGCACTAAATATGAGTCACTAAAGAGCTTTGCCAGGGTATGTCTGGAGAGTGCATCCCCGTCTGTTTCCGTAATCCTTTTGCCTGGCGCATATTCTATTGTAAGGATGTGAGAACCGCTGATCTCCCAAAGAACCTCCGGTATAAAGACGCTCTTTGAATCTTCAAACATCGTCCTGAATCTGTCCGCGCTCCGCCCCTCGATTCTGAAGTCCAATTCCTTGCGGATAGATTGGGAGAATTCCTCGACCATTCCGACAGGATCATATAGCTTTGCCTCTGGTATATATCTGTTTATCAGTCTGGCAAGTGTAAGGAGGATGCTGATATCAGTCTCTATAGTACCTTTAATACCAGGTCTTTGTATCTTTACAACTACATCTCTTCCGTCAAGCAGCCGGGCCCTGTGAACCTGTCCGATAGATGCTGCGGCAAGCGGTTTATCGTCAAAATATGAGTAAAGCTTTTCTACATGCTTACCGAACTCTGAAAATATTTCTTCCCTGGCTTGCTCAACAGGAAAAGGGGGAACACTGTCCTGAAGTTTTTGCAACTCCTGAACAAACTCTTCAGATAAAATATCCCGTCTAAGACTTAATATTTGCCCGAATTTTATAAAGGTAGGGCCGAGCTCTTCAAGGACAAGCCTGAAGCGCTCGGCTGTATTCCTGGGTATTACTTCCCTGTCAGTAGTCCTGAATATCCTCTTTCCCAAAGGGACATATCCCTGAAGGTTTAGTCGCTCAATTATGTAACCAAAACCATATTTTATAAGGGTATTCAGGATAAAGCGGACACGTTGTAAATCCCTGTATTTCTGTTTAAAATGGTAGAATGGCATTAGTTAATTTTATTAATGCCACCTGTTTCCCCACCCCCCCATCATATGCGGGCTTCTCCAATCCATAATAAAATGTACAAGTTCCTGGTATTGTTTATCAGAGAGAAAACTCTTTGTCTTTAAAAGGGTCTTTACTCTAAATGCGTTCAATGACGACCAGGATGACTGTATTTTATTGGCAATATCTTCTATCGCCTTGTCATCAGCATCTTTCGATCTCAATTGTTCCATCAGGTCCATTTCTGCAATTTCTATCTCAACCCTCTTCCTCATTACCTCCTTACGATAGTCAGAGTGTATCTTCCTGAACTTAGCGGCCTGTTCATCAGTCAGTTCAAGTTTCGCCTGAAGATCTTCCCACATATTCATCATTGGCGGCATACCGCCCATCATACCCTTGGACTGTCCCATCATGGGGTGTTTCATGCCGGGTGCCATCATACCGGACATCTTCATGCAAGGCGCAGCCATCTCTTCTCCCATCATCTCAGCATCATAATCATGCTCAGATCCTTCATCTGCCGGGACGCTTCCTGCAAATGAAAATATTGCACTTACCACAACTACGATAAACAGCCATTTACGCATCTTCATAACTTACCTCCTTTGTGATGTTAGTTGACGATTGAAGTCTGTAAGAGGGACGTGATATATTGAGTTGCTTGTTTAGTATCCCAATCCCGCCCTCCCTGGGCTTTTCCTATTATCTGCCCCCTTGAGTTGATAAAATATGTAGTAGGAAGCGCCCATACCTTATAATTGTCAGACACCTTATAATCAGAATCTATGAGGGCAGGGAAAGTGAGATTATATTGTTTTATGAATTTATTTACACTATTGACCTCCTCACCTGAGGCCACAGCAATTATAACAAATCCCTTATCTTTAAACTGCCTGTACAACTTTTCCATAGAAGGCATTTCTTCCCTGCATGGACCGCACCATGTTGCCCAGAAATTAAGCATAACCACCTTGCCCCTGAAGTCCTTTAAATTGACCTTCTTATTTGTAATATCTTTCAATGTGAAATCTTTTGCATCCTGGAGGGAAGAATATTCCTGAATGCCTAAGTAACTTGCAGAGTAATTGCCTCCGGCAGATTGTCCCTCAAGGAACAGGGTTATACTTAACCCAACACATAGAACAAAAGTGAATAGTATACTAAGATGAATTTTGCGAAAAACCAATGTCATAAAAAACTTCAAACTTCTATAATCTGACTATAGCATGTATATAATTGTGACGTCAAGGATTTACAAGCTTCAACTACTCCTCTTACTCTTAACTAACTCTTCTGCTACGGTTACAACATCACCAACGTCCTTACTGTATCCATCAACACATATCTCTTCAGCAAATCTCTTTGTCGTGACAGCACCGCCAATCATAATTTTATACGGGAGCCCCTGTTCATGCACAGAGTCTCTTACAACCTTCATCTGCATCATCGTTGTAGTCATAAGGGCTGAGAGTCCGATAATGTCCGCATTATGTTTGTTTGCAGCGCCAAGTATCTCCTCGCAGGATGCATTCTTGCCAATATCAATAACATCAAAACCAAAGTTTTTCAGCATCATACTGCATATATTCTTACCCAAATCATGTATGTCCCCTTTTACAGTAGCCATAATTATTGTCCCCTTCTTTACTATCGCCGCCTTTTTTTCCAGGTAAGGCGTCAGAACATCTACACCTTTCTTCATAGTCTCAGCAGAAGCCACTAAATGTGGAATAAACTTTTTCCGTGCGGCAAACAGATTACCAAGATGCCTGATAGCAGGGGTCATTATATTAAGAAATATATCCGATGGGTCTATCCCTTCTTCAATACCTGTGTGAACTAATGTAACAATGCTGTCTCTGTCGCCTTCAACAACTGCATCGAATATCTTATCGCTTGTATTCTTGTCTGCTTTCACCACTTCTGTGGGGACAGAATTCAATTCTGTCCCCAATGTCCCCACAGGGGGATTAACTTCATGAAATGCAATATACCTCCGGCATCCGGCATCCCGGCCGGAAAAGAGGCTTGCAGCAAGAACAACATTATGCATATCAGTATCATACGGGTTAATAATGCCTGCATCAAGACCGGCCCCAATTGCCATTCCGAGAAACGTGTTGTGAATCAGCTTCCTGTTTGGAAGTCCGAAGGAGACATTGCTTACACCAAGTATTGTCGGACATCCGAGTTTTTCTTTAATGAGTCTTATAGTCTCCAGTGTCTGTGCAGAGGCATCCGGGGCCGCAGATACTGTAAGGGCAAGACAATCGAATATTATATTATCCTTTCGTATGCCAAAAGACATTGCCTTTTCCAGGATAACTTCTGCGATCTTCAACCTGTCAGCAGCCTTTTCCGGCAGATCATTCCCTGCCAGTAATGCAATTACAGCAGCGCCGTATCTTTTTATTATAGGGAACAGTTTCTCCATGCGTTCAGGTTCTGCATTTACGCTATTCACAAGGGCCTTACCTGCATACACTTTGAGACCTTTCTCGATCGCCTCAGTACTCGAACTGTCAATAACAAGCGGTATATCCACTACAGTCTGAACAGACTCTACCCCACGCTGCATGTTTGAAGGCTCATCAGTCATAGGCACTCCGACATTAACGTCAAGCGCCATGGCATCTGCTTCATATTGTTTCCTCGCCTCGGATACGACAACATCCATCCTGCCTTCCCTGATAGCTTCAGCAAAAGCCTTCTTTCCTGTCGGATTTATCTTCTCTCCTATCTTAAGAAAAGGGTAACCACTGCCAACATAAACAGTCCTGGAGCGGCTTGCTATCTTGAGCCCATGTGATGCAGACCTTGCAGCCGGTCTCCTCCCTTTTATCTTTTTTGACAAGAGGTTTATATACTCAGGAGTTGTGCCGCAGCACCCACCCAGTATATTTACACCTGATTCATAGAACTGCTCTGCATATGATGCAATTTCATCCGCACCGGCAGGGAATATGGTCTTGCCGCCTACATTTGTCGGCAGGCCTGCATTGGGTTGCGCACAAATAAAGGCATCAGTTGTCTTTGAAATCTTTTTAACAACACCAGTCATCTCTGCAGGCCCTGTGGAACAGTTAACCCCAATGATATCAACACCCAGCCCTTCCAACACTGTTGCTGCTGTTTCCGGATCGCTGCCGGTATCTGTTAATCCATCCTGTGTAAATGTCATCAATGCCGCAACAGGAAGGCCTCTGCCGGCGCTCTTTGCCGCAACAACTGCCGCCCTTATTTCAATGAGATCAAACATCGTTTCAATAACTATCAGGTCACATCCTGAACCTGCCAGCACATCTATCTGCTGAGAGAAAACATTCACAGCATCATCAAAAGATAATTCGCCAAGTGGGTAAACTGTAGAACCACACGGCCCAACGTCTCCCGCCACAAACACCTTATCACCTGCAGCCTTCCGTGCAATCCTGACCGCTGCCTGATTGATCTCTTCCAACCTGTTTTCAGCATCATATTCAGCAAGACGAAGGCGTGATGCACCGAACGTGTTGGTCAAAATAATATCGCTGCCTGCCTTAACATATTCCCTGTGGACATCCAGGATAACGTCAGGCCTTTCCATGTTCCATAAATCAGGTGCATAACCGGCAGGGAGGCCCTTGTTCTGCAGCATCACTCCCATCGAGCCGTCGAGCAATAAGACCTCATGTTTTAATCTTTGAAGCAAATTCCGCATCCTATCCCCCTTCTAAGAAGCAATGAGTGGAAAGCAATGAGCAATGAGTACAAAAAACTATCTAATTTACACTCATTGCTCATTGCTTTCCTACTCATTGCTATATTTTACGTTCCCATCCAATAACCGCCGAGACTGAAAATCTTGGCACCATTATGAAAGATTCAGTAATCGTTACCCCAATCTTCTCTGCCTCAGTCAGTCTCATAATCTCGCTTTGCGCTTCCAGCCCCCAGTCTCCATAACCGGCGGCATAACGAAATGTCGGCTCATAACCATTTTTTCTGATATCTGTTTCAATAATATTCCCAACCTGCTCTGCCATATAATCTGCCATCCATGCTGAAACCCTGTCTAAATAATAAGCATCCGCAAGACTTGATTTACCGGCCTCTTCAATCTTTTCTACAATATCTTTTCCGATTGTGCAAACCAGCAAAGTAGCATAATCACAATTTTTCAAAAGCCTCACCATATTCACTCCACGGAATACAGAATTGCTATCAGAGATAGTTACAATATCACCCGAAATCCCTTTAATCTCAAAAGTACGGTAACAGGCCCTGCCTCTTATGAGTGAGTACGCCGTATCAATAGTATTTTTAATACTACTTGCGATATGCCCCTCACGTAATTCCCCCAGTGTCTTTACCCCTGGTGGAAAACGAAGTTCTCTTAGCACCTTTTTCTCTTCAATTGTAAAAGGAATATTATTCAGAACAATAACATGATTACTGCTTTTTATCATGGCAGGGAATATATTATCACAAGGCTGCTACAAAGTGGAACTCTAAAGATTTTGGGGATGAGGTTATATCTTGAACTTCTTTGCCTGCGAATCAAGCAACTCCGACTGTTTTGCAAGAAGATTTACTGCTGAGGCCATTTCTGAGGCTATATCAACATTACGCTGAGTAATACTGCGGATTTCTTCAATAAAATTGAGTATCTTCTGACTCTCCTTAGTCTGTTCATTCGATGAAATGACGATTTCCTGGATTTTTGTGCTCACATTAGTCATCGCTTCCGCTATCTGGCTGCCCCCGCTTGCCTGCTCAGCAGTAGCCCTCCTTACCATTTTTGCAATATCACGAATTCTTTCAGTAGCCTCAACAATTACCTGTGTTCCTGAGTTCTGCTCCTGAGTCCCGTGAGCTATATGCTTTATCATTGCATTTATATTAGTGATAGAGTCTGTAACTTCCTTCATACTTTTAGCTTGCTCAGCCGTTGAGGTTTCAATCAATTTTGCCATCTCTTTGGACTCTTCTGCACTCTTTAATATCTTTTGCAAAACAACATCAGATTCAATAGAGAGCCTGCTCCCCTCATCAACACTTCTTGAGACATCTTTGGTAAAGGTAACAGCATCCCCCACTTCCCGCTGGACATCTTCAATAAGTTGGGCAATCTCTTTAGTAGAAGCAGCAGTTTTTTCAGCCAGTTCCTTAATCTCATCAGCTACAACAGCAAATCCGCGCCCGTGCTCTCCTGATTGAGCTGCCAGTATGGCAGCGTTTAAGGCCAGAAGACCGGTCTGGTCTGTCACATCATCAATAATGGTCAGAATGCCTCCAATCTGGGCAGACCTGCTGCCAAGTTCACTTATTACTTTTGACAATTTCTCCATTGTGGAACGGATGTTATCCATTCCCTCCATTGTCTTCCTGACAGAATGAAGTCCCATCTTTGCGGCATCTTCACTGACCTTCTCCGATAACCTTGTTGATTTTATTGCAGTCTCCTCTACAGTACCGATAGATAAGTTAATCTCCTGAACTGTTAACACCGTCTTTTCTGCAGATTCTGCAAGGATGTCTGCATGATCAGCGATCTGCCTGATAGAAACCGACATCTCCATTATGGCCGAAGAGGTTTCCTCCACAGATTCTTCAAGAATTCCGGTATGACCGGCGACCTCATTGATAGTCGTCTCCATTTCGAGAATCGAGGAAGATGTTGCGACAACTGCGGTAGACAGCGTATCAATGCTGTTAGCCACATCACGGATTGAAGTGTTTATGCCCTCTATAGAATTAGATATCTTTTCTATTGATTGCGATTGTTTTCTTGCACCTTCACTTACATTATTCGAGCTCAGGCTAATGTTGTGTGAGGCTGAAACCACATGTTTTGATGCATCCTGAATACTCCTTAACATATCCTTTAGATTTAAAACCATCTTCTTAAACGCACTACCAAGTATACCTACTTCATCTTTTGACTTTACTTCAATAGACTGAGTAAAATCCCCTTCTGCTACGACAGTTACAGCCCCGGCCATATTCAAAATAGGTCTTACAAACAATTTTACAAATACCAAAGCTATTCCAATAGAAATCAGGGTAATAATACTCATAATCGAGACACTAACTATCAGAATGTTATTTAATTCTGCCCGCAGTGAACTTAGTGAGACTCCTACTCTCGCCGCCCCGATTATTTCATTTCCACCATTGGGCTGAATTGAATTAATTCCTTTTTTTACTACTGGAACAACTATGTCATAAAATGAATTGCCCTTTGAAAGGGTCCTAAGAGAAACAGCAGTCTCGTACGAGAGTTCACTACCTGCTGAAGCAATTGGTTGTACAATCTTTCTTACATGAAGAGGATCTTTGAAAGCTAATTCTCTTCCCTGACTGTCGTAAATAATGACATACGCTATGTCCTGGCGATTAATTACACCGTTAATTAAAATTCCTAATATCTCAGAATCCTCCATGCTTATTCCAAAGATTGCGTTATAGGCTAAATCTTCCGCCAAAATCTCACCTTTTTCAACTAAGTTGGAGTGAAGCTGTTTCTCTGTCCTATGGATGAAAAAAAAGGCTGATACAGCTCCCATCAATAGAAACAGAACACTCAAAAGGAGGATAAACTTGAGACGAATACTCTTTAGAAAATAATTATATATCTCTTTGATATTCATAATAACATTCCAATAGCAGTGCATCAGATATCGGCCTGCATAACAGTACACTTAAGAAATCTCAGATTTGGGAGATGCGATGGTAAAAAAAAGGGGGACACTTCCCATATTTTAATTATAAAATATGGGAAGTGTCCCCCTTTTTACATTAATCCCGGCAGCGATCTACTTTCCCATGGCCTCACGACCATAGTATCATCGACCCAGGAGGGCTTAACTTCCGTGTTCGGGATGGGAACGGGTATTGCCCCTCCGGTATTACCACCGGGAAACTTATTATCAAAGCAAATACCAAATATACCAAAGGCAAATATTAATGGTCAAGCCGCACGGCCTATTAGTACTGGTAAGCTTAACACATTACTGTGCTTACACATCCAGCCTATCAACCTGGTAGTCTACCAGGGGCCTTTAGTCCGCTTGCGCAGAGGGATATCTAATCTTGGGGTGGGTTTCCCGCTTAGATGCCTTCAGCGGTTATCCCTTCCGGACATAACTACCCAGCGCTGCCACTGGCGTGACAACTGGCACATTAGAGGTCCGTCCATTCCGGTCCTCTCGTACTAGGAACAGCTC
>MHEI01000005.1:0-2666 GCA_001805165.1 Nitrospirae bacterium RBG_16_43_11
GAACTATTCCTTTCTTGATAAGAATGACTACCTCATTGACATTGACATTAATCTTAAAGTTTTTTATACTTATTTTATCGTAATAATTAAATCTTTCCAAAAAAAACCAATGGAACACGAATTACACGAATCAACGAATAGCACGAATAGATATAAGATACAAGCCCAGTTAGAAATGGCGTATCACGCCGTGATATTTCTAACTGGGCAAGCATCTGGCTTCTTGATTCTTTCCTTTTGCATCTTACTTCTTCCATCTATTGTTAATGGGGAAAAAGGAAAGGATGTCCAATTGTCTATAGAAATGGTTTTTGTCAAAGGCGGGTGTTATCAAATGGGTGATACCTTTGGAGATTCAGAGAGCAATGAAGATTCTATGCATAAAGGGCGTCATTATAAAAGGAGCAGTGAAAAACCTGTGCATGAGGTATGTGTGGATGATTTTTATATGGGAAAGTATGAAGTAACAGTGGGTGAGTTCAGGGAATTTGTAAACGTTACAGGATACATTACGGAAGGTGAAGTTGGAGATGGTTGTTCTGTATATGGAGGAAGAGAATGGAAAAAGGATGCAGGAAAAGAATGGAAAGAGGATAAAGGCAAGGACTGGCGTAATCCAGGTTTTTATCAGAATGACAATCATCCAGTATGCTGTGTATCATGGAATGATGCTGCAGCATATATTGAGTGGTTGTCTGGGAAGACAGGAAAGAGTTATCGTCTGCCAACAGAGGCAGAATGGGAGTATGCAGCGAGGAGTGGTGGTAAGGCAGAAAAATGGGCAGGGACGAATAACGAATCAGAGCTTTCCGATTATGCATGGTATAGTAAAAACTCCGAAAGCAAAACACATCCCGTAGGGCAGAAAAAACCAAATGGATTGGGATTATATGACATGACAGGGAATCTATGGGAATGGTGTTCAGACTGGTATGATGAAAATTATTATAGTAATAGCCCGAAGTATAATCCAAAAGGTGTGGATAATAGTGGATTTCGTGTCTTACGCGGCGGTACATGGTACAACGCTCCGCGCCGTCTACGCACATCAGTCCGCGCTGATCGCAATCATGATAAGCGGTCTAACAGCAGTGGATTTCGGCTTGCAGCCCCTGTGAAATGAGTGTCAAAAAGTCAGAGTAGAAGCAGAGAAGAGGTTACAAACTGGTGCTCTGGTGACTTATGATTCATAAATTACTACCTAAATTGCTCATTGCTCATTGCTCATTGCCCATTGCTCCATTTGTAATGTTTTTTATCATCACGACTATCCCAATCCCCGTCCTTGCTTCCGAAAAGCTTGCCTCCGAAGCGCAAATTTTTGTGCAGATGGGGCATTCAGGCTCAGTTCTTTCTGTAATATTTTCCCCTGATGGACAATATGTATTATCAGGGGGCAAGGATAAAATCCTCATACTCTGGGAAGCATCCACAGGCAGGGAGATACGGAAATTTGAAGGACATACTAATAATGATATCAATTCAGTTGCCTTCAGCCCTAACGGAAGAACTCTGGCATCAGGAAGTAGGGATAAAACCATAATCCTCTGGGATATTGAAACAGGCAACGCCATAAAGATACTCAAAGGACATATTGCTTCTGTAAGATCAGTCGCCTTTAGTCCTGATGGAAAAGTTCTCGCATCAGGAAGCTGGGATAAAACCATAATCCTCTGGGATGTGGCAGCAGGCAATGTCATAAAAATACTAAAAGGACATGATGACTATATTGATTCGGTTGTCTTTAGTCCTGATGGAAGAAGCATAGCGTCAGGGGGTCAGGATAAAACTATCAGACTATGGGAAGTATCTACAGGTAAAGAGCTTCGTAAATTTGAAGGACATAACGGTCATGTCAAATCAGTTGCCTTCAGTCATGATGGAAAGATTCTCGCATCAGGGATTGATAAAACCATAATTCTCTGGGACATTGAAACAGGCAATGTCATAAAAACATTTAAAGAGCACACCGATATAGTTTCATCAGTTGCCTTTAGTCCTGATGGAAAAGTTCTCGCATCGGGGAGTTTTGATAAAACCGTAATCCTCTGGAATATTGAGATGGGCACTGCTATAAAGATACTCAATAAACATACAGACTATATTAGTTCAGTTGACTTTAGTCCTGATGGAAGGACTCTGGCATCAGGGGGATTTGATGACACCATAATCCTTTGGAATACGGCAACAGGCAGTGCCATAAAAACTCTAAAAGGGTATGCTTTTTATGCCAAGTCAATTGCCTTCAGTCGTGATGGAAAGATTCTGGCATCAGAGAGCTATGACACCATAATCCTCTGGGATGTGGCAACAGGCAGTGCTATAAAAACACTAAAAGGGCATAATGAGTGGGTCTCTGCAATAGCCTTTGGTCATGATGGAAGGACTCTGGCATCAGGGGGTTGGGATAACACCATAATCCTGTGGGATGTGGCAGCAGGCAGTGTTATAAAAACGCTTAAGGGACATACTTCATGGGTCAAATCGATTGCCTTTAGTCCTGATGGAAAAACTCTGGTATCTGTGGGTCAGGATAACGCCATAATCCTCTGGGATACAGCAACAGGCAGTGCTATAAAAACGCTAAAAGGACATTGGGTCAAATCAGTTGCTTTTAGTCCTGATGGAAGAAGCATAGCGTCAGGGGGTGATTACAACATAACCCT
>MHEI01000005.1:2774-5027 GCA_001805165.1 Nitrospirae bacterium RBG_16_43_11
GATAAAACCGTAATCCTATGGGATGTGGCAACAGGGAGTGCCTTAAAAACTCTAATAGGACATCATAGTAATGTTGTAACAGTTGCCTTTAGTCCTGATGGAAAGACTCTGGCTTCAGGGAGTGTTGATAAAACCGTAATCCTATGGGATGTGGCAACAGGGAGTGCAATAAAAACACTAAAAGGACATAATGATATACTCCTTTCAGTTGCCTTTAGTCCTGATGGAAGGTTTCTGGTATCGGGGAGTGGTGACGGCACGAGCAGGTGCTGGGATATAAATACAGGCAGAGAGATTGCTCAGTTTATAAGTTTCAGAGATGCCGAGTGGATTGTGATTACATCTGAAGGCTATTACAATTCCTCTTTAAATGGTGATAAACTCCTGAATGTCCGGATTGGCAATAATGTGTATGGAATGGACCACTATCGCTCAGAATTTTACAACCCTCAGATTGTGGAAACTGCATTAAAACTTGGTGATACACAGAAAGCCATTTCAGAAGTTATTGGAAAACAAAAACCTAATCGTTAATAACGACCTGCGAATCTCCCCTTTTCAATCGCCCCATTCCATGCCTTCATGTTTCCCTTAAGGGCATACATATTATTATATCCAACCGCCCATTTCAGCACCCTGCATCTATGCAGAGTTTCTGGCTCGGTATATCCTACAAAAACCACAAGACCATCCTCCTGAACCGCCCTTGAGAATACACCTGTCAAACATAAATTTTCCCGACTGAATGCCCCTTCGCCTACTGCACCGGGTATATGTCCTTTCACATAATCTTGCAAGGAACGCATATCAACATATTCAATTTTTCTATTTGAATTATTCAGTCCTGATATCTCTAATAAGTCTATCTCTTCACATTTTACATCCTCAAAATTCCCTGTAATAACAGGCCCATTCCATGCATTCATCCCCCCCTTTAAAACATAAATATCATCTATTGGATAATTTTTCTTTAGCATGACTTTGCAGAAATTCTCTGTTGATTCTGTATCTTCACCTACCAGATAGAGGTCTTTCCCTTTCCAGACTTCTATCTCATAAGTAAGCTCATTTTCAAGAGACTCATAAGTAATAGCCATTGACATCGGAATTCGTTTCCCCTTATTTGCTGTTATATAAGGGCGAACATCAAATATGAACATATCATTTAAAAGAATTGCTCTATCTTCATATCTCATCTTCATATCTTCAGGTTCAATAAGAATACATTCCGATGCCTCTGATGATGAAGGGACAAAAACTTGATTAACCACGAAGAACAGGAAGGACACAAAGAAAAAGGCTGAAATTATATAAAATATCTTTTTCATATTTACCACCTCCTAATAAAGTGTCAGTGATTAGTGTTAGTGTCAGCAAAAGACCTTTAACTGACACTGATACTGACACTTACACTGTTTTTTACCCATTATTTGGTTTTAAAATCTGTGTAATCTGCGTTAATAATAATGTAATATCTTCCAATTTCAAGGGTTTTATTTCACCACCGCTGACCCTTCTTATAAGTGTATATTCCTTTTTTTTAGAATCTGGATATTGATAAACCTCAACAACCCCTTCCTGAAGATTTACTATCCACACCTCTAAAACCTTTGCTCCAGCATACAAGGGTAATTTCCTATCCCTATCATATTTTAATGATTTATCTGCAACTTCTATAATTAGAAGAATATCATTTTCGGGATCGGGATACCCCTTTACATAAAAGTCATCTTTAAACTTAAGGATGGTTATATCAGGATAAACTTCTATGTATTCACTAAGTCTTATCCCATCCTGAATGCCTACAATAAATTTGTCACCCGCCTGTTTACTAAAGAACATCCCTAACCTCTTAACCAGTGCCATATGCCTCAAACCTATTGGTGTCATCTCATACATCCTCCCTTCTATAAGCTCAACTCTATCATCCTCTTTAAGCATACCTACATCTAAAAATTTATGAAAGGTCTGGGTATCTATCTTTACCTCAAGTTCTGTATCTTCTGACAAATCCCTTTTACTGGTTAAAGTGGTCATTTTCCCCTCTCTATTTAAGTTTCTCCTTAACTTTCTTTTTCATAAGTTACTTCAAACATCTCCTCAGATACTTTTTCTCCTATCTCATATAACCTTTCAGGAGCAATATCGGCTCCGTTTGGCCAACACAAAGTATTAAGGTCAATAAAAAAATTTTAAAAAATTCTTTATCCTTCAATCTGGAAAAAATCCCACCTCTTTCCACATAAGATTCCA
>MHEI01000005.1:5106-9646 GCA_001805165.1 Nitrospirae bacterium RBG_16_43_11
TAAATCTTTCTTATCCATCAATATTCTTATTTAACTCTCTGGCACTTTGACTCTTTGACTCTATTTAAGTCTCCCCTTAACTCTCTTTTTCAATATTTCCAGATAATCTCTTTTTACTTCTCCTTCCCATACCCTCATTCCACCACGAAGCACATAAATATTTTTTTTTGCTATCTCTTCACCATGAGGATACCATGCAGGATGTGTAAAATATTTTTCATACTTACAATCCAGCATTGCTTGAACTTCATTCTCATACACATATACGATGGTAGCATTCTCCCTTGCCCTTTTTATACGCCATTCCCGTTTTCGTATAAGATATTTTAGTGAAGGCTGTCTTATTTCGCCAGGCTGTAATACTGCACTTGGTATATGTCCCTCATGATATTCATCATCTGAACGTTTATCAATTATCTCAACATTTTTTCCAGATTTCATCATATTCATCAACTCTCTGGATGTAATCATCTCACATTCAACTTTTGTAATATCCTCTTTAACAGGACCATCCCATTTCTCCATCCCCCCTTTTAAAACATATATATTACGAATTCCATAATCTTTTTTCATCATAAATCTGCATACACTTTCTGCGGACTCTGTATTCTCCCCCACCAGAATAACATTCTTATCAATAAGTTCCTCCACCTTACCAACCAGATCCAATTCAATCTTTTCACGAGGTGCCCAGAGAGACGACGGGATACGCTTCATGTTAGTCTCAATATCAAACCTACGCTTAGAGTCAGGAGTATACCGCGGACGAACATCAAATATAATCATCTCATATATAGATTTATTTTCTATAGCCTTTTTCAGTGCTTCCGGTTCCAGTAGTGTGCATCCCGCCGCATTTACATTATCTGCAAGAAGCAAGAACATGAAGCAATGAGCAATGAGCAATGAGTAATGAGTAGCCGTAGGTTTTAGACTGCGGAGGCAAGAGGTCTGACTTCTGACTTCTGTCTTCTGTCTTCTGATTTTTATGTTCATATAAACTATGGGGTCTTTGCGACCCGGAAACCGAGTCCGTCGCATATGCTTTCCGGTATATCACTGCCACGATAAAATGCCCTTACTACCTGTGAAGAAACGCTCCATGGACCGCTGCGCATTGACCTGGCATGGCTGGGAGTCGTGTTTACAGGATTGATTTTAGGATTCTGTCATAATAATCAACCTCATACCAATCCTCTACCCATTCCCACGCATTGCCGCTCATATCATATATACCCAATCCGTTGGGCTTTTTCTGGCCTACAGGATGTGTCTTTCCATCGGAGTTTTTATCATACCATGCATAATCTGAAAGCTCCGACTCATTATTCGTCCCTGCCCATTTTTCCGCTTTACCGCCGCTCCTCGCTGTATATTCCCATTCAGCCTCTGTGGGCAGACGATATTTACCAGATGGATTCGCTTCGCTCACCACAAGCTTTTCATTCAACCACTTTATGAATTCCTTCGTATCATTATAGCTTATACAGACTGTCGGGTGTCTATCTGTCTGAGGGAAGTCAACTTTACTCCAGTTAAAATCCTTCCTCTTTCTCCACTTATAACCCACCTTTCCAAAACAACCGCCTCTTTTTTCTGCATCACTAACATAACCTGTCTCATTAACAAACTTTTCAAACTCACCTATTGTCACCTCATATTTACCAATATAAAAATCATCTACACAAACCTCATGGACAGGCACTTCATCATTAAACTCCCCCTCATTGCCATCTCCAAATAGACTACTCCCCTTATTATAGGCAGGAACTTTCTTATTATTCTCCTCATTTGCAAATATATTCCCCATCTGAAAACAACCCCCTTTAACAAAGACCATTTCCATTTCACTCTCACTCTTCCCTTCATCCCCATTAGCACCCAAGGGAATAAGCAAGATGCAAGATGCGACAATCAAGAATAAACAAGCTTTGCACCACGAAGAACACGAAAAATCATAAAACAAACCTTTTGATTCCATTTTTCAATATCTTCTCATTAAAGTTAATTAATAAACCTGTTTTTATATTCGCTAATTTCATATAGGTTAGCAACTGGGCTTCATGTATAGGAAGTATTTTATCAACACTCTTTAATTCTACGATTATTTTATTTTCTATTAACAAGTCTATCCGATAACCACAAGAAATACGAATGTTCTTATATATTACAGGCAATTCCACTTCCATTTGAAAGTTAATTTTCGTCTGACTTAATTCATGAGCAAGGCATTGTTTATATGTATTTTCTAACAATCCAGGACCCAATTCCCGATGAACCTCAATTGCCAAGCCAATTACTTTATTTGATTCCTCATCAAATTTCATTCTTAATTTAATAATAAAATCTTATATTATCCACGAAACTCACGAAGGGCACGAAAAGCTAAAATATAAAATAAATCTTTTTTTATTTTTTCTGTTTCCTTCGCGTTCTTCGTGTGCTTCGTGGTTTAGATTTCATCCGGCATCTTTTGCACATCTGAATCCATAACGGTGGCTATGGTTATTTTCAGTAGGTCTAACAGGGTGCCTGTGAGCCGCACGGGAAAAAGGTATTGACGGTGCACTCCAAGTGCCACCCTTTATGACCTTATACTCTTTGCCAAATTGGGGTCTTTCTATCTTACTTCCCGGATACGGTTCATACCATGAAGATGTCCATTCCATCAAATTACCCGCCATATCATAAACATCATAAGGGCTTACATCGGTTGGAAAACTCCCCGATTGTATTGTCCCATTTTCTTTAGACTCTAATGTATTCGCCATCCCTGTCTTAAACTTATTACCCCACGGCCAGATTCTTCCATCTGTCCCCCTGGCTGCCTTCTCCCACTCCTCTTCGGTGGGAAGCCTCTTTCCCATTGATTTACAGTAAGCCTCTGCCTCCATATAGCTTACATCACTCATAGGAAAATCGTCATCTGCTATTGGAACCCTCATCTTCTTCATTCTCGCCCTTTCACCCGTTAGTCCTCCGATAAGAAGAATTGAAGGTGAACTCGTTTCACCCTTTGCAAATTTTCTGTAATCTCCACTCGGCGCCTTTGCAAATTTTCTGTACGCCCCAACAGTGACCTCATATTTATCTATGTAAAATGCCTTGAGATAGACCTCTCTCTGGGGAAGCTCATCTACACCCAAATCAACGCCAATTCTACCATCATTTTCTTTACTTCCCATTAAGAACCCACCTTCGGGTATAAGAACCATCTCACTGCCCTTATCATAAGAACCTCCTCCTCCAGTCCACCCCGGTGATGTAAGAAGCAGTGTAAGTGTGAGTGACAAGAAGCAATGAGCAATGAGCAATGAGCAATGAGTAGCAGTAGGCTTTAGCCTGCGGAGGCAAAAGGGCTGTTTTCTGTTTTCTGTCTTCTGTCTTCTGATTTTTCTGTTCATGGTAAATCCTCCCATAAAATATTGACTATTGTATACTGAATATTGAATATTAAATTTTCTACCTGTTAATCTTCAATCTTCAATAGTCAATATTCAATCTTTAATCACTTCAAATACAGAAGCCATATATTAAAATGCTTAAAATCTCCTGAGCGATTAGTAACATAGGCGATTATTTTACCATCAGGGCTCCATGAGGGGAACCAGTCTATCTGCTCTTCACCGTTAATCCTCATCTCTTCACCGCTCTCAGTATCGGTTATCCAGATATTGTAATCCGTCCAGTTTATCGGGGCATACTGCTTATCAGCCTTTTTGGAATATGCTATCTTCCTTCCATCAGGACTGAAGACAGGAGTCCATCGGATTGAATTATCTGCCGAGATGCGACTAAGGTCCCTGCCATCTCCATTAATTGCCCAGATACCTACACTGCCATTCATATCCAATTCAAATGTTATTCTGTCACCACGAGGGCTATAACTTACACGATAAAGGAATTTATTATAGGGATATATACCGCCTGCACCAATTGATAGAGGATTGGAGGTCTCCATTTGCCGTCGGTCGGTGATAAGGTCAATCTTCGTTTTCTTATCTCCGCTTAAGGCTTGCGGGGACAAGTTTAATCTGGAACCGAGACCAGAAGCATCCCTTATGCTCGTAATTTTTTTATGACTGCTCTCAGTGATGTGGTATCTCCATATCTCAGGGGCATGTCCGTCACCCTCCGACACAAAAACAATCTCTTTCCCATCCGGGTTCCATGACGGATATGAAAGAACAGGAATATCCTTTGTAACCCGCCTTGCCCCGCTTCCGTCACTTTTCATTACCCAGATTTCGTAGCTGGAAGTTATAGAAGTTGAGAGGTTAAGAGGTTGAGAGGTTGAGAGATTTTTCTCATCTTCATATCTTCTCATCTTCTCATCTTCTTGCTTCTTGAGGAATGCTATCTCTTTCCCATCTGGACTAAAGGCAGGGGCAAGCTCATCAGCAGTCTCTTTCGTTATCTGTTTTAGTCCTTCACCATCGGCTCCAATACTCCAGATGTCCCAGCCGCCGCTCCTGTTGGAGGCAAAGACTATACTCTTGCCATCAGGTGCAAAACTCGGGGCAAGGTCATCCCACCCCCC
>MHEI01000005.1:9707-10843 GCA_001805165.1 Nitrospirae bacterium RBG_16_43_11
AGTCTCTCAATAATATCCATGTCCAATTCAAGAATACTGATACGACTCCCCGGTCTGTCCTTATTCCATCTGGTCAGTGCAAGCCTCTTCCCATCGGGATGCCATGAGAGGTGGTAGTAGTTAATTCCTTCTATAACATCTACAGACCTGAACAGATTCATACTATGCCCTGTTTCAAATATATTTTTTGCAAGCCGCCTTCTGTCAGTTCCATCCCTGTTAATCATCCATATATCAAATGACCTTTCCCTATATGATATCTCTTTGAATTCAAACCCCTTCCGTGCCTTACTGTAAGTCTTTGCCCCTCCCTCTATAGCAACAAAAGCTATCTTTGTTCCATCAGGACTGCATGAGGGAGAAAACTCTATTGTATCTTCAAAGGTAAGTCTTTTATACTCTTTCCCTTCACTGTCTATCGCCCAGAGATTGCTATTGCCAAGCCTTGTGGTAGAGAAAATAATCTCCTTTCCATCAGAGCAAATTGCAGGAAAGGAGTCACCATTCCCACCGGAACTTATCCTTCTCATGTTGCTGCCATCCATATCCATGACAAACACACTGTCAGTTCCAAAATATCTTCCTATGAAAACAAGACTTTTACCATCGGTTTTAACAATAGGAAAGAACTCCTTCTGGTTGTCTTTTGTCAGACGGGTAAGCCCTGAGCCATTAATTTTCATTGACCATATATCCCATAGACCATCTTCTAAGTTGGAGATAAAAACAACCTTTTCTCCATCTGGCGTAAAGGTCGGTTGAAGATACATTGCCCTCCTTGATGTTATCTGCCGTCTGTTCTTTCCGTCAGCATCCATAATCCATAAGTGCATATCAGTGAAATAGCTGCCATCTACCGGCTTAGAAGAAAAAACAATCTGCTTCCCATCTGGGCTGAACTCAGGGTAAAAATCTACAGAATCTCCATCGGTGATATCCCTGACAGTATAGGGAAGCTCCTGTGCCTGATTAGCATAAACCACATTAGCAATGAGCAATGAGCAATGAGCAACGAGTAATAAGCAACGAACAATTAGCAATGAGCAATGAGTAGCCGTAGGCTTTAGCCTGCGGAGGCAAGAGGCAAAAATTAAAAAGTAGGCAGTAGGCAGTAGGCAGTAGGCAGTAAGTAATTT
>MHEI01000006.1:0-2589 GCA_001805165.1 Nitrospirae bacterium RBG_16_43_11
AGAACTCGGCATCTACCCTGCCGTGGATCCGCTCGATTCTACATCACGTATAATGGATCCGAGGATTATCGGTGATGATCACTATAACATTGCAAGATCAATTCAGAAGATATTACAGAGATATAAAGATCTTCAGGATATTATTGCAATCCTCGGCATGGACGAACTCTCTGAAGAAGATAAGCTGACAGTTAACCGTGCAAGAAAGATGCAGAAATACCTCTCACAGCCATTCTTTGTTGCTGAGGCATTCACAGGAACGCCTGGTAAATATGTAAAACTGCAGGATACTATAAAAGGCTTTAAGATGATCATTGAAGGCCAGATGGACGATATACCGGAGCAGGCATTCTATATGGTTGGCGCAATAGAAGAGGTGTTTGAGAAGGCTGAAAAGTTAAAGGCCGGGGTATAGCATAGTGGCAAAGAACTTCAAACTGGTAATTGTTACACCGGAACAGATCATCTACGATGGAGAGGTATCTTCTATTGTTGCCCCCGGCGACCTGGGATACCTCGGCATCCTCGCAGATCATGCGCCTATCATTACAAGCCTGACAACAGGTAAACTGGAAATCACCGATCCAAACGGTGCAAAGAACACTATGAAGATCAGCGGCGGCTTCATGGAGATGGTAAAAAACACCGCAACTATCCTTGTGGATTCAACGCCTTAAAAGTTACCCGCTTAATTATCCTTTCAGTTCATAATAAAAAGATGGTTATTGCACATGTTCTGTGTTAACGTCTTTGCTTAATTTGAACTTTGAAGTCATTTCTTCCAATCTTTCTGAAAGGTTGGAAAGGTCAACTGCCGCTTTTGCTATCTGGTTAACGTCTTTCACCCTATCCCTGGATACATTTGCAATAGCATCTATATCCTTACTTATCTGGCCTGTTGCTACAAATTGCTGTTCAGATGCAAAGGCTATTTGCTGTACCATATTCGAGACCTTTTCAACATGGTTTATTATATCACTGAGTGCGCTGCCGGTCTCACTGGCAAGCTCTACTGCCTCTTTAACCGCCTTTACTTCGATGTCTGTACTCATGATAGCCTTTCCTGTATCTTCTTGTATAGCCTTTATCATTTCACTTATCTCTTTTGTGGCCTTAGTCGTCCTATCCGCAAGTTTTTTAACTTCATCAGCTACTATGGCAAACCCCTTACCATGCTCCCCTGCCCTTGCAGCTTCTATGGCCGCATTAAGAGCCAGTAAGTTTGTCTGATCTGCAATATCATTTATGACCTCAACTATCCTGCCAATCTCATCGGAACGGTTACCAAGCTGTGAAATTGCTATTGACGACTCTTTGACCATAGGAAGTATAGCATTCATTCCTCCCATGGTTTTTGTAACAATTTGCCCCCCTCTTTCGGCAGCCTCATCTGCTCCTTTTGCTGCCTCAGCAGCTCCATGTGTATTACCCGCTATCTCTTTTGTCGTAGAACACAGCTCTTCTGAAGCAGCTGCAACTTGTGCGGTTCTTTCCTTCTGTGACTCAGTGCCGCTAACAATCTGTGTGGATGAATCCGAGAGTCCCTGCGATGTAAGGACGACCTCCCTCGAAGCATTCTGGATTTCTTTTATGATCTCATTAAACCTTTCTATAAAGGAATTAAATCCTCTTCCCAATTTACCCATTTCATCTTCGCTGTTCACAGGCAGCTTTACAGATAAATCTCCACCTGTGAGGCGTTTTAAGCCCTCAAGAATCGCATTTATGTTTTTTATTATAAATATGGAAAGGAAAAGGGAGAGCACACCAAGTATTATACCCAGTCTGACAAGGCCGATACCGGCTGTTTTTATGTTATTATTCGCAATTTCTTTCTGTACTTCCGCTATGGAAAACTCCATACTTATAGCACCAAGCACATCACCATCTTTTGCTAACTTATGACACCCGCTGGCCGAAGAACAAGTTTTATTGGCAATATAGGGTACCAATACCCTGGCACTGTCACCATTAAAATGATATATAGGTATCCCTTGTTTTAAAACTTCTTTATCGAGGTCATCCTTTGGGCGCTCCCTTTCATCCACGGACGTGACTACCTTAGCTTTTTCAATATTATTCTGAGCCTTGTTCAGAGAGTCCTGCAGGGAATTGATCTCTTCCTTTATATCACTGATTTCATCCTTGTCATGTGTAGCTTTCAGATCATTTTCAAGTTCTGCTATCTCCTTCCTGTAGCTGTTTATAACTTCCAGCTCCCTCGGTATTACCTCATCCTCTTTTATCTTTCTGAAGATTTCGTCCACCTTTGGCCCCCGAATAATTCTTATATTCTGTAAGCCTTTTATTTCTTTGGACATAGTATCCAGCATATTAAAACGTATGTCCATCCTGCCTTCACGCATGAGGGTATTTAGTGTCGTCCTGACGTTTTCAGCAAAAATAAATGTCCATTTTTGAATATCCCCATACATTATATTCTTTTCTTTCCACATACTGAACCATACGTCCACTACAGTCAGTATCAGCAGGATTAACCCTATTGACACCATAAATTTTGTTCTGAGCTTAAGGTCATTTAGTCTAATCATAAAATAACTCCTTAACTAATTCAGGGTATCAATGTTT
>MHEI01000006.1:2750-2920 GCA_001805165.1 Nitrospirae bacterium RBG_16_43_11
GCGCCTTTGCCTCTTCCCTTGTAAATTTAGTAGTCTTTTCTTTATGCAGGTTCCTGAATTCACTTCCTGCTCCGTGACACACCTCACACTGGATTCCCGTCATATTGGGAGTTGATGTCAGATCCTGGAACCCGCCTTCTTCTTTGTAGCCGGTTGTGTGGCATTTCTGG
>MHEI01000006.1:3379-4816 GCA_001805165.1 Nitrospirae bacterium RBG_16_43_11
ACCTGTACTTTCCGGTTATGTCAAGAGTCTGAAGATTCGTTTTCAGCTTCGGCATATCCGTTGGTGCAGTTAGGGCGCTTCCGGCAGTATACCGGATACTGGTATCACTGACAGTAAATGAATAGTCGGTATTTATTACAATCCTGTTATCCATAAATCCGAAGCTTGCGCCTAACCCGAGTGTATCAACATTATCGTCATGCTCTGCGGACCAGTTCCTGTTTGGATCAGAGGATTGTGTCACTTTATTCCCCCCCCCGCTGTAACTTCTGCTATTCTGTCTGGAGTCAATAAACTCTCTCGTATAAAAGGCATAAAGGGAGATGGGTTCCGAAGGGGAGTAGGCAGCATCCACTGTGTAATTGGTGTTATTTCTGAACTGAAGTCCGAGTTCCGAGATGTCATAGTCGTCTTTGAGTGTATTGTAGTAGATACCCAGTGTCGCATTATCTGCCAGGAAAAGTGACGTGTTCGCTCCGAACTTTGTTCGATTCCTGTTTGCAATATCAAACTTCCGCAAAAGGGGATGGTTGTCAAAACGCACTGCCGCTGAAAGGCTGTTGATATAATCCTCCGTGTGATATTCATCATACAGATTGGACTCGCTGTATATGTCTTCCGCCTTTCTCACAGCAAGCGAAACATTAAACCCTATATTGGCATATGGAATATATCGGGATTGCAGCGCTGCCCTGTAGGTATTTTCATTCGTCTTTGCGATCTCCCTGAAATCCCTTTCCACAACCTCATGGTCATAACCCGCCTTTAAACTGGTACCGGTAAATAGATAATAAGACGCATCCATCTTCAACTGGTTCTGGATATAATCGTAGGGCAGGTTATATAATGCATGAGAATCTGTCACTGCCGCCTGAGCCGCACCTGTATCATTCTTTACATACTGGAAGAGATCCCTTGGTGTCTTGTTTTCAGTGGAATAATACCTGTATCTGGCATTTAATCCAAGCCTTGAGACAGGCGCGAAGGAAACATTCATTGTAAGTGCCTTAACATCTATTTCAGCTTTTGCACTATCCCTTGGAAGGGGTGTAGTTATCGTGCTTAAGACATTATTTGAATATGGGAGCAAAGCCTCATCCTGCTCCATTTTCCCATACTCTGCAGAGATGTTTATCCTCGTATTAGATGATAGATTCATCCCTCCTGAAAGACTGAACCTCTGATGGATATTATCCGGAGGAAGAGAGATCCTTGCGGTTGTCGGAAAAGTTGCGGTATTATAGGGATTTTCCCAGGTAAAAGAGTCCACATCATTAGTAAAATAAGAGAGGAAATAATCCAATTGTATCTGGCCCACCTTGTTATTATATGCTATTGATGTCTTGAGTTCTTCTGTGGTGTAGTCCACCGGTTCAGGAAGGACAACAGAACTCCCATTGCCGCCACCTGTTCCGACGGTTCCACCGATGGATTTTG
>MHEI01000007.1 GCA_001805165.1 Nitrospirae bacterium RBG_16_43_11
AATCGCCTCAATTATCAGGGCCGGCACATGGGCCGCCAGGGCATAGCCCGCTGTCGCCCAGAACTCATCGCCTGAAGTAAATAAGGCCAGGGCAAGAATAACCCCGGAAAAAGCAACACCAACAGAGCCGGCAATAGCGCCAAAAACCATTTCTAATTTGTCGCTCATAGGAAACCTGTGTCTCAATTGCCAGACAAAGTAGGCAATGAGCGCTCCCCCTCCAAGCATGACACAATTCACGCTTATAACAGTAACCCCGCCAAAACCAAAAAGGAATGCCTGCAATATGACACCAAGCATTATAGCAGCAAATGCCCTGGGCCCAAGAATAACCCCGACAAGACCGTTCAGGATAAAATGAATACTGGTAGGACCAACAGGTATATGGATAAGATTGGCAACAAAGAAGACAGCAGACATAACCGAGACCTTCGGTATCTCCTCGAGATTCATCTTCCGCATTGTAACTGCTGCAATTACTGCCGTCCCGCCAAAACCTGCTGCTATTACCGGTGCAGATAAAATACCATCGGCTATATGCATTTTAACATATCTCCTTCCTTCTATTATGAACTCCTGCGCGATTTAAAGTAAAGGACTATCCCCATCACTCCCATTATATAACCGATCCCGCCTATTATCGTCGTTAACGAATTTTTCTGCTGCATCTCAGTAAAACTCCTGACAAGCGGTTTTATTGCTTCACCTACTGCCTTCTCAACGGCATTTTCAACCATAGTCTTGAGTTGAGCATCATCAATCCGATTGACCTGACTCACATTACCTTTGTCTTCTTTCACTGTTTTTGATTTGGCGTCTTTTGAGGCTGAAACAGTAACTGCACCGGCTGTCTTATTGCCACCGGCAATATGCAACTCGCTGGCCGGAAGGGTGTACTCTGTCTTATGTCCCATACCTGCATCTACGACAATCTTCAGACCCGTCTTTTTGGGTGCTTTAAAATTGAACAGTCCAGTGTCATCTGTTCTACCCCGGAGCAATTCTGTTCCTGATGGATCATAAACAACAACTTCACTCTTCATAGCCTTCTTACCATCTGCAAAATACCCTTCAACAAAGACATTTTCTCCTTCTGCATAGGCAAACATCTGCACCTTATGGGCAAATGTATTGGAGACAAATACAATAGATAAGCACAGTGTCGTTATGAACAGGACCATTTTTTTTATCATTTTGACCTCTCCCGGCAAATATAACCATTTTACATCATCAACTAAACAAATAAAAAGGCCATGTAGGCCCCGCTTTCCAGCGGGTTTCAGGCCTACATGGCCTTATTTTAAGATCAACTCCAAAAAACTTTGAATTCCTGACTACCAATATCTGAAGAGGTTCACCTCTCCGTTGTTGATAAGTATTAAACATTAAATACTAAGAACTGTCAAGAAATTGTTGACAACACACTCTTTCTCATTGTGAGGTAGTTATAAACATTGAGAGCAATGCCGCCATATCACGCAACTGGGAAAATATCGTTTCAGTTGCCAATGCAGAATTGGAGGACTCATTAGCCATGGTTACCAGCTTCTTTATGGTCACCCCTTCTAATTGACGCAAATAACCTGTCCCTACGGATGATTTCATATCCGGCACATATTTTTCATTCACACTAAGAATGGCAGCATTTGTAACATTTCCCTTTGTATCTATGCCTATAGCCAGGTTAACCTTACCATGCTTGTACTCAATCTCAGCAACCATGGCACCGCCTGTAGTCGCTCCACTCTTGCTGTCACGGGCTACATAATATGTGTATACACCTTCATCTAACTTAACTCCATATTCCTTCTTTGCCTTCAGTGCCTTATCCAGGTCCAGCATCTCTTTCCGTTGAATAACCTTGGCTCCGGCAGGCAGCATCTGCTTAAGCGCCGCCTCTTTTTTCAGAAATACGACCTGTTTGCCTGCATGCCCTTCATGGGCAAAGGCAGGTACGGACAAGACGGCTAGTCCTGAGAAAAAAGTTAATATTATTATAATTATACTGTGCTGTAAGGTTCTATGACCTACCCTGTTTTGCATCACCTTCATCTCCTAACTATTACGCCCACTGTCATCCCGAACTCGTTTCGGGATCTCCCACCCCGGCATCGTCTAAGATCCTGAAACAATACTGAAACGAGTTCAGCACAAGGTTCAGGATGACAGACCAAGGCCGGGTAACATGCTGGACTTTCATGGGGAGTAGAGTCTCTGGCTACTTCTTCTTCCCCATATCATAAGCCTTCACCCAAAGCACTGCGCCTATTTCAACAGGATACTCCTTGCCTTCATGTGTCAGGGTAGCATCATCTGTGTTCAGCGCCGCAAAACCCCACCAGCCTGCCTTCGGCATAGCATATGTAAAGACGCCGTTTTCATCAGCCTTAACCACCTGGGTTATCATTGGGTCTGCAGGGGCTTTAACACTGCCATCCTCATTATAATACTCTACCTCTACCTCTGTGAAAGGAGCTGGTTTGCCATTTACCTTTACAATCCCCTGGAAGACATTGCCTGTCCACAGACCGTAAGGTCTTGTAAGCGGAACTATTTCTGTCTTGAGACCGACTTCCTGGTCCCATCCCTCTTCCATTCCAAGGGAGTTTACAATGACCTTTGTGTAGTGAACTATAAAGGACTCTTCTGCCGGCTCCCAATAAGGCTTTGGTTCTACGTAGAAGATGTGATCGCCTGGCTCTCTCAAAGTATACGCACCCTTAAATGCAGTAAATGTTTCTCCTGCCCTGTCCTTAACCTTTACCTCTTTAAGAGAACTCAAGAGATCAACATTTTTTTCTCCAATCACCACACCAAACCTTGCAGGCATTACTGAACTCATACCATGCCCCTCAAATGGGTGGGTAAATACCACATCCAGTGCAATTTCACGCTTCTCAGACTGAGAAACCATTTCATCGGATGGGATGATCATCTCGAAATGGGCATTAGCCATACTGCCAGCACTTGCCCACAAAATCAAACCCATTGCGGCTATCCATGATGCTTTCGCTGTCTTCTTCATTGATGTATCCTCCTTATGATTTTAGCGTTGCAATTCATCCTAACATCTCGTTGTTAACCCATCCCCACCCTGTCCCTCCCCTTGAAGGGGAGGGTAATATCCTCTCCCTCAGGGAGAGGATTAAGCCTGCCCTGAACTTGTTTCAGGGGTGAGGGTGGGTATTTTCATGTACCTTTGTGAGCCCCCGGCTCATGACTGTTCATTAGAAATTCATCTGTGCCCTGAGTCCATAGACTGTTATCGTGTCATTATCAGCATCACCACCTGCATTTGTAACAACCTGCAAGTCAGGGGTTAGTGTAAAATGATCATTGAAACCAAGCTTGTAGTAAACTTCAAAGTGACTCTCATCACCAGGGTTTGGAATAACAGTTGAATCAAAATAAGCGAGGTTATCCTTATTATTTATTAAAACGCCATACGCAATACCTACCACATCCTGATCCCTTCGCCACAGCGAACCATTTAAAGAGACACCACCACTGACCGCTGATTTGACAGGATTTAACACCTCCGGTGTATCGACAATGCTGTCACTGTCTGTATCAACCCAGCCGTCAACAGAATCATCTCCATTAACATCACTCCATGCCAAGACACTATCATCCTGCATTGCATAACGGACAAACAGACCTAAACCATCTGAAATCTCCTGATCAAAACTCAGGCCAAAGGCAGTGTTTTCCTCAATCTTGGAACTATAATCAATATCTCTGTAGTTGTTTCTGGCATCATAGATTGCATAAAACCTGAAATTTCCTTCACGCCCCATAAGGTTAGGTTTTATATTAACTTGCCCGCCCAGATAGGCATTAGAAGTAATATCTTCAAATCCTGAACCAACTCCATTTGCTGCTGTCAATGTTATATCCGCCACCTCTGCAGGACTGTATCTAAGAGAAATCCCAGGGGCATAGTAACTGTCGAGTTCAGGGAAAATTGAACCTGCATATTTGGTAAACATCGCTGTTAGAAACTGATCTGTTTCATCATTAGCATAGGCGTTCTCATCATGACAGCCATGGACGTCTAATTTCCCTACCCTGAGGCCGAGTTGGCCATCGAGAAAACTACCTTCATAATACGCCTGGGACACAGAGGGGGTTACAATCCCGCCACTTTCAGTGATATAGGCATCGTAATTTGAGATTGACAATGACGGGATATTATCATTCACTCCATTACCATCACCCGCCTCAAGGGCAACTGCAACTTTTCCTTTTTCGCTTATAGCAGCCTCAAGATTTAAATCAAATGTATATGTAAAATCAGTAACGTCTCCACTGTCAGCTATACCACTTGTCCCCTGAAGTATCGAGGTAATACCGCCGGAAATATTTAATTTACCTATCTCATGCGGGATAATGTGGCCTCCGTCATGCTCTCCTTCAGCCTGTGCTGTTACTGGTTGCGTAAACATAAAACTGAAAACAACTGCCCCTGCAACTGCTGATGCTGCGATGCTTTTCTTAAGACTTTTCCTGCAAATCATTCTGTTTCTCCTTTCTCATACTGCTATGGTTTAAACTACAAAAAAAAGACCACGGAGGTTAAAGCTCACCTATCCAGGCAAGCTCAGTAGAAACCTCCGTGGTCTCCTGGTTTACTCAATAAAAAAGGCCGTGAATGCCACCCGCTCCTGCGGGTTATTGACCTTCATGGCCTTGATTATTTCTTGATAACTCTCAATTACTGATCAGTAACTACTACTGAAGAGGTTCGCCTCTTCGTTAATGAGTTTTATTAAACACGACATTTTAAATTCTGTCAAGAATTTTGTTGGAAATAAATTCTTGACACCAATACATCCGTCTGTTATTTTAAATCGATAAGTGGAGGAATGGATCCTCCTGGCAGCCGGTTTACAGCAGTTAATTTCATAAATAGACATTCTAAGGCCACGAAGGCCTCTACTCTGCAGGGAGCGGGGAGTGCTTCGTGGCCTTTTTTATTAAAAGGATTTAAAGTGATAAAGAACGTGACTCTAAAGGTTTCAA
>MHEI01000008.1:0-487 GCA_001805165.1 Nitrospirae bacterium RBG_16_43_11
GTAGTCACAAACATCTGCTGAGCCTTAGTTTTACAAACAATAATTTTAAAAAATTCCTTATCGTTGTATCCATCTTCACCCTGGGTAACTTCAGTAATGCATTCATAATACTTAAAATCCAGGATGTCGGCGGCAGCCTTCTCAATGTTACTACCCTGTATCTTTTGTTTAATGCAGTATACTCTGTATCATCCCTGCCTGCCGGCATAGCCGCTGACTACTTTGGGAAGAAACGCATGATCCTGAGCAGCTATATTCTATTTAGTTTTATTTACGCAGGATTCGCATTTGCCGGTTCTCAGACCACTGTCTGGATCCTGTTCCTGTTATACGGTATCTTTATGGGCATAAGTGAAGGACAGCAACGGGCCTTTGTTGCTACCCTGCTGCATAATAATGCCAAAGGGACCGGCTATGGCGTCTATCACACAATTACAGGATTGGTCACCCTTCCATCAAGTTTCATCGCTGGATTATTATGGGACTT
>MHEI01000008.1:526-6051 GCA_001805165.1 Nitrospirae bacterium RBG_16_43_11
GGCGATTATTGCGTCTATCCTTTTTCTTGTCTTTTTCTGGAGGCGCCAGACAGTGATGTGAAGCTAAAGCGTATTCGAATTTGATAGAAGATCATCTGTTGCCTTTCCGCCTTTCGTAGACTATAATAGCAACGATGAATTCTTATGTTTCCGTAAGAAAAATCCTCACTTACACACTCCTTTTAAACATGGTTGTTGCCCTCGCTAAACTTTTCTACGGTCATATGACAGAATCTTTGAGCATGGTCGCGGATGGCTATCATTCGTTCTTTGACGGTACATCTAATGTGGTCGGGCTTGTAGGCATATGGCTTGCCTATAACCCGCCTGATAAAGACCACCCCTACGGCCACAAGAAATATGAGACACTGGCGTTACTTGGTATATCTATCCTTCTGTTCCTTACATGCTATCAGGTCCTGCAGGCTGCGTATTTAAGATTCAGGGATTCAATTATTCCGGATGTTACGGTTTTCAGTTTTTTAGTAATGTTTGTTACTATGGGGATAAATATATTTGTTATGATGTGGGAGCGCAAAAAAGGTAAGGAGTTGAAGAGTGAGATACTTATATCTGACTCCATGCACACGAGGAGTGACATATTTGCTTCTATGGCAGTTCTGATCAGTCTTGCTGCTGTTTATATCGGGGTACCGGTAATAGATCCTTTAGCAGCCTTTGTTATAGCGATACTTATAGGTAAGACAGGTTTTGAGATACTTCTTGAGTCTACAAAGGTGTTGAGTGATTATTTCAGGTTAAGCCCGATCCGTATAAGGGATGTAGCACTCAAGGTTGACGGGGTTCAGGAGTGTCATGATATCAGGTCACGTGGTACTGCCAATGATGTCTTTGTTGATTTAAGACTTCATGTACCCTCAGATATGGATATTTCGGCGGCCCACGAGTTAGCGCATCAGGTAGAGGGCCGGATAAAAAAAGAGTTTACGGAAGTTACTGAAGTTGTGGTACATATAGAGCCGGACAATAAGATGGCGGGCAGCAGAGGTGAGACTTAAGAGATAGAATCAGTGTCAGAACCAAGAAACAAGAAGTCAGAAGTTAGAGGGAGGGATATATGGCTGCTGTTTTAAGACCTATAATCGGGATTACAATGGGGGACCCTGCCGGTATCGGGCCTGAGATTATTGTTAAGGCCATTCTTGAATATGATATTAATAAAATCTGCCGCCCCATAGTGATAGGTGATGCAGGTGTTATAAAAAATATTCTTAAGACCTGTAAACTTAGCGCAGAAATAAAAACTATAAAGAAGATTGGAAATCCTCCGGCAGGGACAGGAAAGATTGAGATTATAGACCTCAATAATGTTGATATAAAGAATCTTAAGGCTGGTGTACCAGGCAAGACGTGCGGCGCTGCTGCTGTAGCTTACATAAAAAGGGCTGCTGAGCTTGCCCTCTCAAAGGAGATAGATGCAGTAACTACTGCTCCCATAAATAAAGAGATAATAAATGCGGCAGGTTTTAAATATCCGGGGCATACGGAACTCCTTGCAGAATTGGCCGGCACGAAGGACTTTGGCCTGATGATGGTCGGTGGTGGTCTGCGGGTTATACTTGTTACAACCCACATGGCATTAAAAGAGGTATTTAAACACATAAAAAAGAACAACGTACTCAGAACGATCCGTCTTGCCCATAAGGCCATGGGATATTTCCAAACAAAGACACCCAGGATTGCAGTCGCTGCCCTTAACCCGCATGCCGGCGAAGGGAGATTGTTTGGTACAGAGGAGTGGGATGAGATCATGCCTGCTATAATTGAAGCACGGGGAGAAGGGTTGGAAGTAAGTGACCCGCTTCCGGCAGACACACTTTTCCATAAGGCAAAAGAGGGTTACTATGATATTGTAGTTGCCATGTATCACGACCAGGGATTGATACCATTAAAGCTACTTGCCTTTGGAAGGGCTGTTAATGTAACAGTTGGATTGCCATTCATAAGGACTTCTGTAGACCATGGTACTGCATATGATATAGCAGGAAAAGACTGTGCAGACCCGAGGAGCTTGATAGAAGCGCTGAAAATGGCAGTAGAAATGGTGGGGTTTACTCATGCATGAAGATAAGCCGGGTCGCCCTAAAAAGCATCTTGGACAGCACTTCCTGCAGGACCCTGAAATAATCTCCAGGATAATCCGGACTGCTGACGTAAACAAGGAAGATGTTATCGTTGAGATAGGTCCGGGCAGGGGAGCTCTTACGTTCAGGTTGGCTGAGATGGCCTCTGAGGTCATTGCTATCGAGATAGACCATTCAATAGTTGAAAGTCTGAATGAACGTGCAGCCTCATATCCAAACCTTTCAATAGTGGAGGCAGATGCACTGCGATTTCACTATCATGAGATCGGCACAAGGTTTAAGGTCGTGGCAAACCTCCCGTACTATATTTCCACCCCGATACTTTTTCGCCTCATAGAGCTAAGTGATATGGTTACGTCAATGACGATTATGCTCCAGAAAGAGGTGGCTAAGCGAGTAGTAGCAGCTCCAAACAGTAAGGATTACGGTATACTATCCATCGCTGTTCAGTTTTATGCTGTTCCTGAGATTGCATTTAATATATCCCGCAAGTCATTTTATCCCGAACCTAAGGTTGACTCTTCAGTTCTTAAGATCGTGCCGAGAGAAAAGGTTGCTGTAGATGTAAGAAATGAAGGGCTTTTCTGGGGCCTGATCAAGTCAGCCTTTTACTATCGAAGAAAGACACTGCTTAATTCCCTGGCTTTATCAGGCCACAGTAAGGAGATTATCAAAAATGTACTTGAATTTGCAGGGATAGATCAAAACAAACGACCGGAACAGGTAAGTATGGAGGAATGGGGGAAGATAGCCGATACGCTTATGGAGTTTATGCTGTCGCAGCAGAAAAGGATGAAGTTCTAATTGTTTAACGAGGGGGAATATATTATGAAAAAGGGAGTAGTAGTTCTTGTGTGGATTATGTTGGTATCACTGATTTATGTAGTGCCGTCGGATGCTGCTGATAAGGCTGATTCAGTAAAGATTGGTGTAGTGGATATGCAGAAGGTGTTACTTGAATCAAAGGGCGGGAAGGATGCAAAGGTGCAATTTGAAACTGAAATGACTGAGAAAAAGAAATCTGTTGCCGAGAAGGAAGGAATTCTGAAAAAACTGCGTTCGGAGATAGCTAAAGGTGGAATTACAGATGCAGAAAAGAAGGAGAAAGAGGATACATTCCAGAAAGAGGCGAGAGAGTTGAGACGGTTGAGAGAAGAGGCAGAGGCCGGATTGAAAGAAATGGATAAAACGATCACATCAAAATTGCTTGGTGAGATACGTGATGTGATAACAAAAGTCGGAGAAGAAGGAAAGTATACAATAATACTTGAGAAGGATGCCAGTGTCCTGTACATGCCTGATTCTATAAATATGACTAGTAAGGTTATCGAGAACTATGATAAACAGAAGGCTAAGAAGTAACGACGTGAAGAGATCTCAGACTCTTTTCGTTATCCTTTCTGTCATATTGATTTCTATTATTACATCATGTGGCGGACAGAAACAGAATGAAGAGGCTGTAGCTACAGTAAATGGAGCGCCTGTTTTATTGAAGGAGTTTCAGAAAGATCTTGCCATATATGCCAACAGGAATCCTGATTTTAAATTAGACACCCAATCTGTAGAAGATCATCTCGATATGTTCATTGATAAACAACTTATGATACAGGAAGCAACGAAGATGGGACTTGCAAAGGACGATAGGTTCCTTGAGACGATTAAGAGATTCTGGGAGCAGACACTTATAAGGGAATTGATAGATGCAAAGAGCTCGGAATGGCGCGACAAGCTTTTCGTAACAGAAGATGAGATACAGAGCCATTATCAGGAAATAAAATCAGGGGCAATCCCAAAGCCTCCGCTGAAAGACGTCCATGATGAAATTAAAACTTCACTCCTTGAGCAAAAGAAACAGAAGGCGATGGAGGAGTGGTTGAAAGAGGCCAGAAAAGGCGCATCAATTAAGATTGATGCGAGGGGTTTACAAAGGATATTTTCAAATGAGTAGACCAATATTCAGGCGGCGTAACTATTTCATCAGCAGAGATTTTCAGGTACGTTTCACAATCAAATTCCTGATAGTCATTGTTATAGAGGCAATTCTTGCGATAGGACTGTTCATGTATCTCTCCAGAGGTACGCTTACCACCGGCTTCATAGGTTCTGACTTCAGGATTGCAAGGACATCAGAGTTTTTCCTGCCGACACTTTTAGTGTCAAACCTCATCATAATTGGTATTACAGCGATAATAGGCATCGCAGTTCTGATCTATATGTCACACAGGATAGCAGGCCCCTTATACCGCTTTGAAAAGATACTGACAGATATAGGAAGGGGAGACCTTACTCAGAGGTTCAAATTAAGAGACAAAGACCAGTTGTCAGAGTTATCTGAAAGTATTACCGAACTGACAACTACTATGGATAAGAGGATCAGTGATATAAAACTCAGGGCACATGATCTTACCGGGCTTCTGCAGGAGATACAGACAACAGTACCTTCCAAACCATCGGACAGTAAGGAGCTTGAAAATCTGCTGAGGGAAGTCTCCGAAAATATTCAGGCTTTAGAGGAGGTTGTAAACTATTTCAAGACCTCGGAAAACCGATAATCCCCCTTTGTCCTTCTTTAATATTACACTATCTTACCTTGCCGTTATATTTATACTGATATCTCCACTTTCTGTCTTCGCCTGTGATGGCTGGCCTAAAAGTTTGGATACTAATTATACTTCGATCTGTTATTCCGATGAAAAAGGTCTCCAAAGGTTCACCAGGAGTATAGGTAAAAGCACCTCTTTCTTTAGTGAAAGTACTGAAAAGAATCCATCAGCAACAAGAGAAAGAGTTGATTTATTAGTTGACAGGGTAAGCAGATTACTGGACATGTATCCATTAGACCTGCATTTCAATATATACGTTCATCAGACTCACAAAGATGTAGGAAATTCTTATGTGCGCCTGTCAACTCTTGGTGTCTACGGACGTGTACCGGTTGCATTTTATTCACACAAAAACAAGGCGGTTTATATTTCGATTGAGAATATAAGTGCAGGTATACTGGCCCATGAGATTGCACATGCAATAATAAATTTCTACTTCCCTGAATCGCCTCCTGAAAGGATGCAGGAGATATTGGCACAGTATGTGGATAAACATTTGTGGGAAGAATAGGCCTCAAATTTCAATTGTCCATTCCATTCTATCTGGTATAAATTTTGCAACTCAATAATACGGTAAGTTTTCTGAAGTCATATCATGAACCAGGGGGCAATATGTGGCAAAAACGGATTATTAAAGCAGGGACAATCTCCATTTTTTGCACCTTTTATATATTTTTAATCTTTTCTGAAAGTGTATTTAGTGAAAACCTGCCTGCCCCTATGCTGCCGGCTAAACAGGAAAAGCCCTTAGTGGAAGAGAAGGTAATAGATTACGTAAAGTCTGAGGCAAATTATGTAAAAGAGGAAGCAGACTATA
>MHEI01000008.1:6067-8469 GCA_001805165.1 Nitrospirae bacterium RBG_16_43_11
CAATCTGAGAGAAGGGAACTACGAGGAGGCAGTTGAGGATTTCAAAAATGCAAGAGAAAGGGACCCGAAATCTTCAATAGCTGCCTATTACCTTGGTATTGCCTATAAGAAAGTTCAGGATTATGGAGCGGCAAAAATACATCTCAGAGATGCGATAACTCTGACGCCTCCTGTGAAAGAATCGGTTGCGGAGCTTGCGGATGTCCTGTATCAGCTCGGTGAGTTCGAAGAGACACTCAACATCCTGTCTATTGCTGAGAAAGAGGGTATAGAGTCAGCCCAGACTACATACTTAAGAGGGGTTGTGTTACTAAAGATAGGGTTGGGTAAAGCTGCAATTCACCTACTTGAGAAGGCCAAATCAATGGATGAGAGACTTACCCTGTCAGCCGACTACCAGATAGCATTGGCAAACCTGCAGGAAGGCAATCTTGAGAAGGCAAGGGATATATTAAAGGAGATTGTGATTCGTGATCCCAATTCTGATCTTGCCCAGTATGCCAATCAGTACATAGATGCCATAACAAAACAGCTTAAAGAAGAGAGCCCTCTTAGACTGGCTGCAGGGCTTCAATACCAGTATGACAATAACGTCATATTAAAGCCGGGAGATACGTCAGTTGCCGGAGATATAACGGACGAGGCTGACAGTCTTACAGCAGTTACTCTGAGGGGCGAGTATGTTCCTAAGCTTAAAGGGCCTCTTGGTCTCAAGGCTCAGTATTCTCTTTATCTAAGTGATTACTATGACCTGTCAGGCTATGATGTCCAGAGCCACACCATGGCACTTGTCCCGAACTACAACTTCAGAGAGAGTCAACTAAGCTTCCTTGCAAGCTATAACTATACACTGGTGGATGACGACAAGTATCTCCAGACACTCACAATATCCCCTGCATATATGTTTCTCATTAGTGAAAGACAGTTTGTGCAGTCATCTCTGAAATACCTTCGTAAAGAGTATCAAAGACCCCCCATAGATAGTGATGAGGACAGGGATAGTGATGATTCGGGATTAGGCATTTCCTGGTTTTATCTTATCGCAGGCGGTAAGGGGTTTATTAATACAAGATACGATTTCAACAGGGAGGATACAGACGGATCGAACTGGAGGTATAAAGGCAACAAGATTGGTATCGGACTCCTCTATCCGGTAATCGAAAGACTCAAGTTCAATGCAGGTGGTGAGGGTTATTTCCAGGACTTTGAAAATACCCATACGGCCTTCAGTAAAAAGCGGGATGACACCATTTATTCTCTTTATACACTGCTTACATATTCGCTTCGGAACAATATTGACTTAAATGCCCAATATGTATTTATCCGCGGGGATTCAAATATAGCGCTTTATGACTATGACAAGAGTACTATAACCATTGGAATAGAGGCGAGGTTACCATGAAAAACATTAATATTATTCAACGAACTGTTTTATTTGTCATCTTGTTTGCCATTATGGCGGCGCTTCCTTCCATTACCTTTGCCGGGGCCGCAGGTTTTTTCTCCCGTGTAGAGGGTAATGTAGATATCCTTAGAGAAGGGGCAAAAACTCCAGCCCTTGTGAGCAAAGGTGATACAGTTTCCACAGGCGATGTAATCCGCACGAAGATTGATTCCAGGGCAGAGATTATATTTAAGGATGAGACATCGGTGCGGCTTGCACCTGAGACCCGCATAAAGATAGATGAGTACCTGGACATATCCCTTTTAAGGGGGAAGGTGAAGGCTGTTGTGTCCACGACATTTAATATCCAAACGCCTACGGCAGTGGCCGGCGTAAGGGATACAACCATCTTTGTCTTTTATCAGTTTGGTGCAACAGGTGTAATATTTAAGGGAGGGAGTGGTCTTGTGTCAAATCCCAACGACTGCGCTCCATCCCGGGCTGTAAATGTTAACGATGGGCAGATATCGTTTGTTTCGGGGGAATGTGCACCGCCGTCTGCGGCAAGGGATGTGACAGGTGCGGAACTGTCAAGGCATACTACAGATACTGCCTTTACGGAAGATGCAGGGGGGGTAGAGACAAGAAGGGGTGAGGATAGGAAACTATATATAGCTCCTCCTGGAAGTGGTGGAGGCGGCGGCATATTCGGGTATACAGCGCCGACAAGTGATATTGCAGAACTTAACAGGAAACTGGCAGGCAGGGTCATTGATACCGGTAATGTAGGGCTGTCGATCTCAGAGACAAATCCAGGGAAATTGCGCGGGCCTCGAGATAATACCCCTCCGGTTGTCACGATTAACTCTGCACCTCCTGCTGTAACGAATTTGGGCACTGCAAGTTTCACCCATACGGCAAATGAGAATGCGGCGGTTTCTTTTGAGCTTGATGGTCTTTCCGTAGATACGGCGAGTTTCAACGGTCTTTCCGAGGGGAGTCACACCTTTACAGTTCA
>MHEI01000008.1:8497-9722 GCA_001805165.1 Nitrospirae bacterium RBG_16_43_11
TAATGCCTCTTCGAAGAGCTATACATGGACAACCGACTATACACCCCCCCCGGCAGCGTCATTTACCGGCACGCTACCAGTCCCTGTCAGCGATTCAGCAATAGCAGCCTTTTCATTTACAAGCGATGATCCAATATCGTCATTCTCATACAGGTTAGATGGTGGTTCGTGGAAGTCCTCGGGTGACTCTGTATCCCTGTCAGGTGCCACCGACTTTGGTGAGGGGTTGCATACCATAGATCTCATTACGACAGATCCTGCAGGGAACAAATCTACCGAAAGAAGCCATTCCTGGTTTTATGGCAGAAGACACTATACTATGACAGGACTTGTTATCGGTTCAGGAAGCAGGTTAGAGGGGGATGCTATATTAGACCTGTATGCTATGTCCACAGGTAACCGGGGTGGATGGACTGCAGATTTAAGCGGCACATATTCCGGTCCATCCGGTGACTCATGGCAAATGCTATTTGGCGGCAACTCCTCCGATGCCCTTGGTGCATGGAGAGGTTACTGGCTGAATAATGCATCAGGTACATATTCCGGCAACCTTATGTCCGGGACATCCAGCCTTAACTATCTTTCTGAGACGACACTTGGAACAGGAAACGGCGTCATTAATGGCGCGTATGATTCAGAATCAGGTGAATTCATGGCAACAGACCTGGGTTTCGGAACATATACCGAATCCCCCCTCTCTTTCATGAGTAATGTATTCATCAACCGTACAGCCCGGACAACTAACCATGATGGAAGAAGTTTCTATGCTGACGGTGGGTACTATGTTTATGAATACTACGACAATAACACCTACGGGTATCAATCTTACTACAGGCCTGGACCTGGAGGAGAATTTTACGATACCTACTATTTCAGTGATGGCACCACCTATACATGGGATTACAATACAGTGACAGAAACATACGGGACATGGGATCCGGCAACTCTTGATCTTTCCACTCTCACCAATCCACCTGATCCCGGTATTGCATATACCGACAGCAACAGTGAGGTCACGACTTCAGACGTTGGTTACCTGTTCGGTATTCTTGGCGGGACCAGTTCCCTATGGTCAGGCAATGCAATCCCTGTTTCAGTCATAGGGGAGTCCATTCTCTATACCTCTAAGCCGCATATCTGGTATGGGGATCTCTCAAGCTACAACCACAATAATTCTACTGATACCACCTACGATGGCGGTGCCTATTACGGGTTTATGGCCGGC
>MHEI01000009.1 GCA_001805165.1 Nitrospirae bacterium RBG_16_43_11
TTTCAACAGGGATTCTACGGCATCTTTGACTTTCTTTTTCTCTTCTTCTTTGAGATATGTCTCCTCCACTACCTCACGAATCAGGGTGCCAAGCTTTTTATTCTGTCTCGCAGCGATCTCTTCGAGCGTTTTATATTGTTTTTCCGTGAATAAGACCTGGACACGCTGTGGGTATTTCATAGCATGATAGTATCAGCATAATAGTATTATGTCAATAGTGTTATTTAGAAATATGGATTTATCAATCCTGATTGTTAATTGGAATACCAAAGTTTTTCTGGACGGTTGCCTGCAGTCCATATACAGTTCTGTAAAAGACATCTCTTTTGAAGTAATTGTCGTGGATAATAATTCCGGTGATGGCAGCGCTGAGATGGTCAGAAAGACCTTTCCTGAAACACGACTCATAGAAAATAAGGAAAACGCAGGGTTTGCAAGAGGGAATAATCAGGCGTATGCGGTCTCAAAGGGCAAGGTCATCGGATTGCTGAATCCTGATACTATTGTTTATCCGGGTACGTTTGAAAAGATGGTGGATTACCTGAATACTCATGAGGGAGTGGGGGCTGTAAGTTGCAAGTTCTTAAACCCGGATGGTTCCTTGCAGAGGCAATATTTCCGGCGATTTCCCACAGTCTCCACTATATTCTTCCGTTATTCAGAGCTTGGCCGACGCATAGACAGACGCTTTTATCACGGCAGGGCTTTAAGCTCCTTCTTCTATGAGGATAAGACATTTGATCACACTGAAACGATATCACAGCCCGGTGCTACGTGTCTGGTAATGCGTCGGTCTCTCATTGAAAAGATTGGTTTGTTTGATGAACAGTTCCCGATACTTTTTAATGATGTGGATCTATGCAAGAGGATATGGAATGAAGGATATGAGATTCACGTCCTGGCGGATGCACATATAACCCATTATGGCGGATCTAATATTAAGACATTACCAAAGGATGAGCTTAATCAGATAGCCATCTGTGGAATATATCGTTATTTCAAAAAACATCATGGGTTCATACAGGTTTTATTTATTTATTTAATATTCAGTATAGATAAGTACATCTCCAGGGTATTTAATATACGTTGACGATGAAAAGACCAGCGTTATCAGATTACGATATCTGGATGAATAATTTCGCATTCACTGAGAAGAAGCGGAATCATGTCTTATCCGAGATTGAGAGATTTTCTTATAAACCCTTAATCAGTATTGCGACTCCAGTCTATAATATCGAGGATGTCTGGCTGGAGAAGTGTATACAGTCTGTTTTGGCGCAGACGTATGCAAACTGGGAACTCTGCATCGTTGATGATGCGTCCACACGTAAAGGTATCAGGGAGGTATTACAGAGGTACTCAAAGAGTGATTCAAGGATTAAGACAAAATACCTGACTCAAAATCTCCACATCTCCGGCGCTACTAATGAGGCTCTGGATATGGCTGGCGGAGAATTCGTGGCCTTCCTGGATCATGATGATGAGTTACACCCGAATGCCTTGTACGAAATAGTTAACCTCCTTCAATCGTCAAAGGACGCTGACATTATCTATACAGATAACGATATGATCAAGACAGAGGGAAAGAGGTTTGGCCCTAAGTTCAAGCCTGACTGGAGTCCGGAGTTATTATTATCATATATGTACATCAGTCACCTCTTTGTTTGCAGGACGGCGCTCGTCAGAGAGGTAGGTGGTTTGAGGAAAGGCTATGAGGGGTCTCAGGATCACGACCTCGCGCTTAGATTGAGTGAGATGACGGACAGGATATATCATATCCCGAAGATTCTCTATCATGCGCGTTTAATGCCGACGTCCGTTTCAAGATCAGGCGATAGTAAGCCCCATGCAATCGCATGCGGGATAAAGGCTGTACAGGATGCGGTTATTCGGCGGGGATTCCGTGCGACAGTGGATCGGCCTGATTTTGCGATAAAAGCAAAATATGGAAACTACAAGCTGAATTTTCACGACTCCGGTAACGAAAGGGTTGCTATTATTATTCCTACGAGGGATAGAGTGGATTTGCTGAAACGATGTATAGACAGCATCGAGGCAAAGACGACTTATAAAAACTACGAGATTATCATAGTGGATGACCGAAGTCAGGAAGAGGCGACTCACCGTTATTTTAATTCCATTAGACATCGTGTAATCAAGGCTGGGTACGGCGTGGAATTTAATTTCTCCCGGATTATCAACCGGGCGGTCAGGGAATCAGGGGATGACATTGAATATCTGCTCTTTCTGAATAATGATACTGAGGTCATCACAGATAACTGGATCGAAGAGATGCTCGGGTGGATGCAAAGCCCGGAGATCGGGGCCGTAGGCGCGAAACTCTTATACTCCGACAACACCATTCAGCATGCCGGCATCATCCTGGCCCTCCATGAAGGACTGCCGGGTCATGCTTTCAAGACATTGCCTGAATCCTCTATAGGATATTTGTCCCTGGCGAATGTAGCCAGAAACAGTTCGGCTGTAACTGCTGCATGTATGCTGACGAGGCGCAGCAGCTTCGAAGAGGTCGGAGGCTTTGATGAAGAGGACCTTTCCGAGGCATACAACGATGTGGACTACTGCCTGAAACTCCGGGAGAAGGGATACAGGATAGTCTTTACCCCTTATGCGATACTCTATCATTACGAAGGAAGATCGCGCGGAAGAAGGGTGCCTGTCAATAACGAGCATGCTTTCAGAAAGAAATGGGGAAATATTCGAGTCGATCCTTATTTCAATCCCAACCTCGAAGGGTGGCTCTTCAGAGTCAGAAAGGATGTCCGTGAGGTCCTGCCGGTAAGCCGGAAGATTAAAATATTGTTGGTGTCACATAATTTCAACTATGAAGGGGCACCGTTGTCGTTGCTTTCTATTGCTAAAGGACTACATAAGGATGGATATGAAATATCTGTTCTCTCCCCTAAGGATGGTGTATTGAAGGATGCCTACATAGAAAATGGCATGGAGGTTATTGTCAGGGATATAAGACTCGCAGGAGTCAGCGTTGCTGCTTTTTATGAGGAGATAAATAAATTGGCAGCATGGGTCAGTGAAAGCGGATTCGATATCATTTTCTGCAATACGCTTAATATTTTTTATGCTCACTACGTAGCCCAATCTTGCGGTATCCCATCTATCTGGTGTATTCGGGAGAGCGCAATTGCAGCCAGCCTTTTAAAGAGATATTTCGAGAATGACGCTCTGGTAAAATTGGGGATTGAGGCTGCTGAAATACCGACGCATCTGATTTTTGTATCAAAGGAAACGGCCAGATTGTTCGGTGACCCTGAGAATAACGGTGCATTCAGGATTATTCATAACGGAATTGGAATAGAGGAAATTGAAAAGTATAAAATGACTTATACTAAAAATAGACTCAGGAAAGAATATGGTATACCGGATGGTGTCAGGGTCATTACCCTTGTCGGAACTACCAACCGCCGTAAAGCGCAGGATGTTTTCATTAGAAGCGCAGTGGAACTGTTAAAAAAGGATAATAAATTACTGTTTAATATCGTAGGGGGGCGGGAGGAAGAAGTTGAATACCTTGGTATGCTGAGGAAGATGATTTCAGATGCTGGAGTCGGGAAATATATCAGAATAATTCCCGAAACACCGCACGTCTTTCCTTATTACAGGATTTCGGATATATTTGTATGCGCCTCTTATGCCGAATCCTTTCCCCGTGTTATTTTGGAAGCAATGTTGTTTAAACTCCCTATTGTGGCTACAAAGGTTTACGGTATACAGGAACAGATCGAAGACGGGATCAGCGGACTTCTGGTTCCTCCAGGCGACCATAATATATTATCCGAAAAGATTGCTTTACTGTTGGCTGATGAAAGCCTTACTTTGGGATTAGCAGAGAATGCCTATTACAGGGTTATTAATAAATTTACATATGATAATATGATGGAGTCTTATAAAAGATGTATTAATGAGAGTATATTCTCTTTGCCCAATTATCACGGGTTTACAATTTCAGATGAAAGAAGCCCGCTATTATTAAAAAAGTTATCCTATTCTGTTAATCAATATAGACATGCACTTGAAAGAGATGGGGTATATGAGGGAAATAAGAAAACTATGAAGAAACTTTGTAAGAAATTATATGGGCTTTTCAGCGCTTGTTATGAAGAAGACAAAAATTAACCTCGCACTTATATCCCCTAATTACAACCGATATTCAGAGACATTTATACAAGCCCACAGAAATATCCCGGGTGTGTATGTAAGTTATTATTATGATGGGGCGTTGCCGGCCAATTTAGAGGGCTATGGTCGTCTTATTGGCAGAAAACCTATGCAGAAAGTTATGATGCTATTGATTAGCAGACTTTTACATGGTGGCTTAACACTTCGTGAATACTCTCTTGCGAGATCATTACGCTTGGAGGGAATAAAATGTGTATTGGCAGAATATGGTGGGACTGGAGTCGCGGTATTGCCAGTATGTAAGAAGTTAGATATACCACTTATAGTACATTTTCACGGTTATGATGCATCAATATATGATACTTTGGAGAAACATAGAGACGGTTATATCCAATTATTTGTATATGCGGCATACATAGTCGTTGTATCACAGGCAATGAAGCAGAAGATGTTATCTCTTGGATGTCCTGAAGAAAAGATCATCTATAATGTTTATGGCCCTGATGATTCATTTTTTAAGGTTAGCCCGGATTATCGGGAAAAAATATTAATTGGAGCAGGTAGATTTGTAGATAAAAAAGCACCATATTATACAATATTGGCTTTTTCAAAAATAGTAAACAGGCATCCTGACGCCAAATTAATTATTGCAGGTACAGGAGTCTTGCATAATTCCTGTCATAACCTTGTTAAATATCTCGGTATGGGAAAGCAAATCGTGTTGCCAGGTGCTGTATCTCCTTCTGATCTTAAAGAATATTTTAAGAATGCCAGAGCTGTCGTACAGCACTCTATAACTGCTGCAAATGGTGATATGGAGGGAACTCCGGTCGTAGTTTTGGAGGCAGGTGCAGCGGCCTTGTCAGTCATCAGTACACGCCATGCTGGAATTACTGATGTTGTGATAGAGGGAGAAACAGGTTTGTTATCTGACGAACATGATGTGGAGGGTATGGCTGAGAATATGGATATTATTTTGAAGGATCGTGGAGTTGCTTTAAAAATGGGACAAAATGCAAGAAACCACATTAGAACAAATTATTCGATGCAACGGCATTTGCAGAAGCTGTCGGATATCATTAAGCAATCAGTCAAGCACTGAAGTATCACTCTGCAGTATAGACGAGAGACATCTAATACCTATTACACCCAATCTGGTGAATGCTATTTATCAAAGTGATTCAAAAGAGCATATTTTATAAGTTATACAGGAGAGCATAATTTATTATTGAGCGTAGCGATTAATGCGTATTCTTTTTGTGTTAAACACCTTTCCAGTCGTTTCTCAGACATTCGTCCTCAATGAAATTGTGGAAATGCTGAAATTGGGGCATGAAATAAGAATATTGTCTATTTTCTCATCCGATGAGAAAATTAAGCATAGAAACTTTGGAAAATATCAACTTAATAAATATATAAGATATGTCTTTGTAAATCGTAAAGCTATGCCCAGGGGGTTTAAGAAAATCCACAGAATTATACTGAACATTCTACGGTCGGCTTATCATGGTTTTGATAAAATCGGATTAAATAAGGATACTAAATCTGGCAGAATCATTTATTCGTTAGGTAATAACTCGTTGGATTATTCGATCGAGGTAGGATTGTCAATATTGGATTCTTTCAATGCCGATATCATACATGCGCATTTTTGCGATGATGCAACTGCTGTTGCAAAGGAACTGTCCAGGCAAAAAGGTATTCCATACACTTTTTCTGCCCATGGTTATGATATTTATGTCAATCCCCCCGCTGATTGGAAAGAGCGTCTTTATATGTCAAAATTCTGTATTGTATATACTCAGTTTAATAAAAATTATCTTATTAATAAATACAATGTCTCAGCGGAGAAGATAAAGGTTGTGCAGCATGGTGTGGATATTAACGAGTTCAAACCATCGGTTCGCAAATTTAAGAAATTAACTATAGTTTCCGTTGCGAGGTTGCATCCTATCAAAGGAAATGAGTATTTGATCGTTGCATGTTCAATATTAAAAACTAAAGGTCTTGATTATCAATGTCTGCTCGTCGGGGATGGGGAACGGAGAGCTTATTTACAGAGCATGATTGAAGATCTTAATTTAAGTGACTGTGTTAAGATTTTAGGCGATAAAAGGCATGACCAGGTAGCAAGACTCCTGCGGTATTGCCACATACATGTTTTACCCAGTATAGAAGAATCATTCGGAGTCGCAACATTAGAAGCTATGGCCTGCGGCCTGGCTGTTGTCTCATCGGATGTTCAGGGAGTATCTGAATTGATCCAGCACATGAAAACGGGGTTTTTAGTTCAGCCCCAAAATGCAAAGATGCTTGCTGACTGTCTTGAAGCCTTAGGTAAAGATGATGGTTTAAGAGAAAAAATGGGTTCTGCGGCAAGAAGTTATGTCGAGAAGAAATATTCTTTGGAGAACGAGGCACGAGAGACTCTCGGGTTGTGGGAAAGCGTTATTTAGGAAGCCATATCGCGGGAATAAATTGGCAATATCAAATCCATTACCATTTGTGTCAATAATTGTACCGGCATATAATGCCAGCCGTACTATCAGAATGTGTATAGAGGCACTTCTTAGCCAGTCATATGACAGGAATAGATATGAGGTAATAATCGTTGACAACGTCTCAACTGACAAGACGCCGGAAATTATAAAGGAGTATCCTGTTACATATATTTTAGAGGATAAAGTACGTACATCCTACGGGGCCAGGAATGCCGGTATACGTGCTGCAAAGGGGGAGATCATTTTCCTGACAGATTCAGATTGCATTCCTGAAAAGAACTGGGTATCCGCCGGCATCACAACTTTTTCAGACCAGAAGATTGGAGGTGTGACGGGGCCGACCATAGATTATCAGCCTGAAAATAAACTTGAGAAATATATTGCAGAAGCAAAGCCTCTCGACTGCAGCCCTTCTTTCAGGCCGGGGAAAATGCCACAGGCCTTTACGTGTAATGTTGCATATCGTAAAAAGATATTTGATACTGTTGGTTTATTTGATGCATCCATGCCAGGTGGCGGTGATGTCCATATGTCGTGGCAGATGCAGCTTAAAACAGATTACAATCTTGTTTATAACCCCCATATGATAGTTAGTCACAAACACCGATCAACATATAAATCTGTCTTTAAACAACAAATGAGAATTGGATATGGCTGGATAGATGTATATATCCGTTATACGGATCATATTAATAAAGAGCCTCAAAAGTTCTTGTTTCTTCCACCACATCATTTGAGGATTAAATCATTATTCAAAGAGATTGGAACTATCCTCTGGGCTCCCATTGGTCTGCTGCAGACAATTATACTTGGTAAAGATAATACACCGCTTTTCTATTGGACCGTACGTTATGCCGGGAGAAGAATAGGTAGAATAAAAGGATGCAGACACTATAAGACATGGCATTTATGGAATTGGTAAGAGATGTCTCAAAAATATGATGAATAATTATATTTTATATGCAGACATAATAAGAGCTTTCG
>MHEI01000010.1:0-545 GCA_001805165.1 Nitrospirae bacterium RBG_16_43_11
ACTACTGTCATTTTTGACCATCATATACTTGAAATGGGGAAAGAGTTAAGGCCTATAGTGGTTCTTATAATGACATATTTGCTTGCTTATCTGATGGTAAGTACCATTCGTTACAGAAGTTTCAAGGATGTACACCTTGGTGAGAGGAAGCCGCTTTCTGCTTTGGTGGCGGCAGTTCTTATACTTATTGTGATTGTGGCAGAACCACAGATTATGCTCTTTGTCCTTTGTGTTCTGTATGCATCTTCAGGGCCCGTGGAAAGATTCCTTGTCCCTGCAATCAGAATTGTCAGAAGAAAAGCTCATGAGCCGGGGGCTCATAAAGGATAATTAAAATCCCCCTGAAGAAAACGTGTAACGGAGATTTAATTTGAGAAAGATAAGAATATTTGATACTACCCTCAGGGATGGAGAACAGTGTCCCGGGGCCAGCATGAATAAAGAAGAGAAGCTTGTCGTAGCCCGGCAACTGGCTAAATTGAATGTTGATATTATTGAGGCAGGCTTCCCTATTGCATCGGAAGATGATTTCGAGGGTGTCAGGC
>MHEI01000010.1:588-4923 GCA_001805165.1 Nitrospirae bacterium RBG_16_43_11
GAGGGCAAGGAAGGAAGACATAGAAAGGGCGGGAGAGGCTGTATCTGTTGCTGAGAGGTCAAGGATACACACATTCATAGCTACGTCTGAAATACATATGCAGAGAAAGCTCAGGATGAGCAGTGATGAGGTTGTTGAAGCGGCTGTTGCCGCAGTTAAACTTGCAAGACAATTCACTGATGATGTTGAGTTTTCTGCAGAGGATGCATCAAGAAGTGATGTGGATTTCCTGTGCAGGGTAATTGAGGCTGCGATAAATGCAGGGGCGTCAACAATCAATATCCCGGATACTGTCGGATATGCATTGCCGGTTGAGTTTGGTGAACTGATATCACGGATTATGAACAAGGTACCCAATGTTGATAAGGCTGTAATTAGTATTCACTGTCATAATGACCTGGGTCTTGCTGTTGCAAATTCTCTTTCTGCTGTCCTGTCAGGCGCCGGTCAGGTAGAGTGTACAATTAACGGCATCGGAGAAAGGGCAGGTAATGCCTCACTTGAAGAGGTTGTGATGGCATTAAAGACGAGGGGGCAGTTTATAAATGCTGATACAAACATTAATACACAGGAGATATATAAGACAAGCCGCCTTGTGAGTACCATAACCGGAATGGTTGTTCAGCCCAATAAGGCAATTGTAGGCGCAAATGCCTTTGCCCATGAATCAGGTATTCATCAGGATGGACTTTTAAAGGATAAACGTACATATGAAATAATGACACCTGAATCAGTCGGGATACAGATGCACAAGCTGGTGCTTGGAAAACATTCAGGCCGGCATGCATTTAAGAACAAACTTGAAGAAATGGGCTATAGTTTATCTGATGAGGAGATAAACAAGGCTTTTGCGAGATTCAAGAGGCTTGCGGATCAGAAAAAGGAGGTCTTTGAGGAAGATATTGAGGCAATAGTAACGGAAGAAGTTTACCGTATTCCTGAAAAGTATGTGTTAAAATATATACACGTTGAGAGCGGAAGCGATAAAACCCCTACAGCTACTGTTGAACTCGAAATAGACGGACAGGATGTAAAGAATGTTTCGACAGGTGACGGCCCTGTGGATGCCACATACAGGACTATCAAGTCAATTACCCAGGCATCAAGTCACCTCCTGTCGTATGAAGTAAAGGCTATAACCGGCGGCACTGATGCACTCGGTGAGGTAACAGTAAGGGTTGAAGAAGGCGGCAGGACAGTAGTCGGGCAAGGGGCAGATACGGATATTATAGTGGCAAGCGCTAAGGCATATCTGAATGCTTTGAACAGGCTGGCTTATAAGAAATTAAAAATTTAGAGGTTTTAAATGGGAATGACACTGACAGAAAAGATATTGGCTAAACATGCCGGCAAAAGGCATGTGTCGCCTGGTGATAATGTTTGGGTAGATGTTGATGTGCTTATGACGCATGATGTGTGTGGTCCCGGAACTATTGAGATTTTCAAAAGGGAATTTGGCGCAGGGGCTAAAGTATGGGACAGGGAGAAGGTTGTAATTATCCCGGATCACTATGTATTCACACAGGATCCTTATGCTAAAAGAAATATAGATATCCTGAGGGAATTTGCACTTGAACAGGGGATCAAATATTTCTATGATGTAGGTTCACCAAACTATAAAGGGGTATGTCATGTAGCCCTGGCAGAAGAGGGACATACAAGACCTGGTGAAGTTCTTTTTGGTACTGATTCACACACGTGCACAGCCGGTGCCTTTGGTGAATTTGCGACCGGTATAGGTAATACTGATGCAGCCTTTATTATGGGGACAGGTAAACTATGGTTAAAGGTGCCGACGACGATGAAGTTCGTTTTTGATGGAGAGGTCCCGCCGTACCTGATGGCAAAGGACATGATCCTGCAGATTATAGGTGATATTGGTGTAGATGGCGCTACATATAAGGCGATGGAGTTTGCAGGTGAAGGGATATCAATGCTTTCGGTCGAAGAAAGAATGACGCTATGCAATATGGCTATTGAAGCAGGAGGAAAGAATGGTATTATAGCGCCTGATGCAAAGACTTTACGTTTCGTAAATGAAAGATCTAAAAGTAAAATAGATGTCATCTATGGTGATGAAGATGCTGAATATGAATCTGTAAGAAGGTACAATCTTAAAGAACTTGAGCCTGTTGTAGCTAAACCTCATTCTCCGGATAATACGGCTGCTGTAAGCGAGGTGAAGGGAACAAAAATAGACAGATGCTATATCGGATCATGCACAGGAGGTAAACTTGAGGACTTCAGGGCAGCAGCGAGAATCCTGCGCGGACACAGCGTCAGGGTAGATACGTTTGTTGTCCCTTCCACAACTGAGGTTGAAAAGCGGCTAAAGGACGAGATGATTGATGGAGAGAGTTTATATTCTATTTTAAAGAATGCAGGCGCTAAGATAGCAGACGGCGCATCCTGTGCCGCTTGTCTCGGTGGTCCGCCTGATACTTTTGGCAGAACAGAGGGGAAGGAAGTCTGTATTTCCACCACTAACCGGAATTTCCCCGGGCGGATGGGTTCAAAGCAGTCACAGGTATATCTGGCATCACCGCTTACTGTAGCAGCCTCAGCTTTAAAGGGAGAGATTACGGATCCGAGGGAATTTATTTAAATGAAAGATATTATTAAAGGCAAAGCCTACGTCCTTGGCAACGATATAGACACTGATCAGATCATACCGGCTCAGCATTTAGTTTACAGCCTTAGTGACCCGGAAGAGCGAAAGCAATATGGCAGGTATGCCCTTTCAAGTGTGCCTGATGCACAGGCAGGTCTGCCGGAAGGTAACATCAGGTTTGTAAATGAGGGTAATCACAGGTCTGAATTTAATATAATTATTGCCGGAAAGAATTTCGGTTGTGGTTCATCAAGAGAACACGCTCCTGAAGCACTGAATATCGCAGGGGTCGAAGCCGTAGTAGCTGAGTCCTATGCAAGGATATTTTATAGAAATTCAGTTGACGGAGGTTTTTATATACCATTTGAGACAGGTGAACACCTGTTCACAGAATGCAGGACAGGCGATGAAATAGAGATAGAAATGAAAAAAGGTACATTAAGGAATGTAACCACAGGGAAGGTATATCAATTAAAACCGCTTGGTGATGTTGAACAAATACTCATGGCGGGTGGTATATTTGCTTATGCTCGAAAGAGTGGAATGTTGAGCAGCAGGTAGCAAAAAATAATTATGGGCAAGACGTACAAAATTGCAGTATTTCCGGGTGACGGGATCGGCAAAGAAATCGTCCCGCAGGCGCTGCGGGTGCTTAATGCAGTGGCCTCTAAACATAACATCAATATTAAGACAGCGGATGCGCTTATTGGCGGAAGTGCGATTGATGAATTTGGCATGCCACTCCCGGAAGATTCGCTGAATCTGGCACTGAACAGCGATGCTGTCCTTCTGGGCGCTGTCGGGGGACCGAAGTGGGAGGGTCTTGATTATTCAGTACGTCCTGAGAGGGCACTGCTTGGTCTGAGGGAGAAACTAAGACTCTATGGTAATTTACGGCCGGTAAAACTATTCTCTGCACTTGCTGATGCATCTTCGCTGAAACGGGAAGTAATTGATGGTATTGATATCATGGTAATCAGGGAACTTACCGGCGGTATTTATTTTGGAAAACCAAGAGGGATTGAGAAGACAGATGGGCAGGAGAAGGGGATAAACACTGAGGTTTATACTACGTCCGAGATAGAGCGGATAGCCAGGCTTGCGTTTGAAGTAGCGAGAGGGCGCAGGAAGAATGTTTGTTCAGTGGATAAGGCAAATGTACTGGAATCATCGGAGTTGTGGAGGCGTATTGTCAGTAATGTTCATAAAGAATATAAAGATGTTGAGTTGACACATATGTATGTGGATAACTGTTCCATGCAGTTGATCCGGTACCCTAAACAGTTTGATGTGATACTGACGACTAATATGTTTGGCGACATTTTAAGTGATGAGGCAGCGATGCTGACAGGGTCAATAGGGATGCTGCCATCTGCAAGTATTGGCGGAGATGTCGCAATGTATGAACCGATTCACGGAAGCGCACCTGACATTGCCGGCCAGGATAAGGCAAACCCTATAGCCACTATACTATCTGTAGGAATGATGTTTAAGTATTCATTTAAACTCGATGGCGCCTGTTCAGTTATTGATACTGCTGTAACCAGGGTGCTGGAAAAAGGCTACAGGACGCCGGACATCTGGTCCGCCGGGCAAAAACTTACAGGCACCAGGGAAATGACGGATTTAATTCTTAATGAAATTGAATAATATATTGGTTTCTGCGTCCCTTTGCATAATCTTATTTTCAGGAAGTTGTGCAACTATAGAGCCAGGTCAGTATC
>MHEI01000010.1:4956-13100 GCA_001805165.1 Nitrospirae bacterium RBG_16_43_11
CCAGTGGTGACTTTAATATTTCGCGATATACAGATATCAGTATAAGATTTAGTGAAACATTGGAACCTGGCACTGATATTGGTTTTGATTTATTGGCGCATGGAGTCCGTGTTGACGGATCATTAAGATGGCTTGATTCATATACCGTTCTGGTGTTCAGACCATACGATCCATTAAGTGTTAACAGTATGTATCAGTGTGTAATAAAGCAGGGGCAATCAAAGGAAGGGAAGCAGCTTGTGGGAGTACCATATGTGTGGATGTTCACAACCGGAAATTAATGCCTAAAAAGGAGAGATGCTAAGGAGAGATGCTAAAGAAGAAAAAATATAATGTAGCTATAGTCGGGGCAACAGGGGCTGTTGGTAAGGAGATGATTAATGTACTTGAAGAGCGTAAATTTCCTGTGGAGTCTCTAAGACTTTTTGCTTCAGAGAGATCTGCAGGAGAATCCATGACTTTTATGAATCAGGACCTTGTAGTTGAATTGCTGCAGGAGAATGTTTTTAATGGTATAGATATAGCCCTTTTTTCTGCAGGGGAAAAGATAAGCCTGCAGTATGCCCCGATAGCAGCCCGTGCCGGGACTGTAGTCATTGATAATAGTTCCGCATTCAGGATGAATCCGGATATCCCACTGGTTGTTCCTGAGGTTAATCCTGATGCGGTTCTTAAACATAACGGCATCATAGCAAACCCGAATTGTTCTACAATACAAATGGTAGTAGCATTAAAACCATTGCATGACAAGGCAAAGATAAAACGAATTGTTGTCACAACATTTCAATCTGTTTCCGGCAAGGGTAAGGAGGCGATGGATGAACTTTTCGAACAGACAAAATCACTGCTCAGCTTCGGGGATGTTAAAGTTGAGGTATTCCCGCATCAGATAGCCTTTAACTGTATTCCCCATATAGATGCTTTCCTTGATAATGCTTATACAAAGGAAGAGGTTAAGATGGTAGATGAGACTAAAAAGATCATGGAGGATGACAGCTTGAGAATTACGGCAACGACGGTGAGGGTACCTGTATATATTGGTCATTCGGAATCTGTTAACATTGAAACCGAAGAGCATCTGAGTGCAAATGAGGCGAGGGCAATACTATCGTCTGCACCCGGTGTCCTGGTTTATGATGACCCGGGGAGGAATATCTACCCTGTACCGGTTGATGCTGCAGGTAAGGATGAGGTTTTTGTCGGCAGGATACGCGAAGATGAGTCAATTCCAAATGGGTTGAATCTCTGGATAGTTGCAGATAACCTCAGAAAAGGTGCGGCGACTAATGCTGTACAGATAGCAGAAATATTAATCAGGCATACACAAAAAAGATAGAGGGAAAATGAAGCGAATATATCTTGATAATGCAGCAACGACTCCTACAAGGCCTGAAGTGATAGAGGCAATGCAGCCTTATTTTAAACAGAGCTTTGGTAATCCGTCCAGTGTACATTTTTTTGGGAAAGAGACTTTGAATGCAATAAATGAGGCGAGATACAGGGTCGCTCAAATGCTTGGAACAAAGGATGAAGAGATAATCTTTGTAAGCGGCGGCACTGAATCTGATAATCTTGCTATTTTCGGGACTGCATATGCAAACAGGGATAAGGGACATCACATAATAACCTCTCAGATAGAGCATAAGGCTGTTTTGGAACCATGCAGGTTCCTTGAACGGGAAGGCTGGAGGATAACATATTTACCGGTTGATAGTGCCGGCATGGTTGACCCGGATGACGTGAAAGACGCTATTACAGAAGAAACTGTATTGATTTCGATAATGAATGCCAATAATGAGATAGGCACTATACAGCCGCTGAATGAAATTGGGACAATAGCAAGGGAAAGAGGCGTGTATTTTCACACAGACGCAGTGCAGGCATTCTCTCATATACCGGTTAAAGTGGATGAAATTAATGTTGACTTGCTCTCTTTTTCAGGCCATAAGTTCTATGGACCAAAGGGCATCGGAGGGCTTTATGTCAGAAAGGGTACTGCGATATCTCCATATTTATTCGGTGGGTATCAGGAGTTTAATCTGCGCGCCGGTACCGAGAACGTACCTGGAATTGTAGGAATAGGAAAGGCTGTTCAGCTTTCAATGCTTGAAATGGATGCACAGATAGTATACATCGCTTCTCTTAGAGACAAACTGGTCAGATCACTTCTGGAGATAGAAGGCGTGAGGCTGAATGGGCACAGCAGCCAAAGGCTGCCTAACAACATCAATGTTTCCGTAGACTTTGTTGACAGCGAGGCTATGGTCATTAATCTTGATTTTAAAGGCATCGCTATATCTGCAGGGTCTTCATGTACGGCAGCCATGAAAGGGCCGTCCCACGTCCTGACAGCTATAGGTCTATCATATGAGGAAGCAAGAAGTTCAATTCGTATAACTATAGGAAAAGATAATACGGAAGAAGAGCTTACTTATTTTCTTGATGTATTTAAAGATGTAGTGAATAATCTCCGTGATATGTCTCCCGTGTTTCAGGAAAGGCGATTGGGAAGCAAATAGCGGTTGCACAGTACGAGTTTGATAATAAGTTTGGCCCTCTCATTGCTTATTAGGCTTATCTTCAGCAGAATATAATTTTAAGTTCATGTTAAATATTACTGATTTTGATTATCCATTTGACCCTTTGTTAATTGCCCAATATCCATTAGAAAAGCGGGACCAGTCAAGGTTATTGGTACTGGACAGGATTAATGGGAAAACAGCACACAGGATATTCTCAGATATTGGTGAGTATCTCAGAGCCGGCGATATCCTTGTATTGAACAATACGAGGGTCTTCCCATGCAGGCTTATCGGGGAAAAGGAAGAGACCGGAGGACGGGTTGAACTGCTGCTTATCAAGCAGTCAGGTGAAAACAGATGGGAAGTAATTTCAAACAAGAAACTGAAGGAGGGGACAATAATCAGGTTTTCCAAAACCTGCCGGTGCGAGGTAACAGGGAAATACGGGACAAACTACATTGTAAAGTTTCATTATACCTCTGACTGGAAAGAACTCCTTTCGGAGATTGGACAAATGCCCCTTCCTCCATATATAAGGAGGGCCCCCTCTACGGAAGATAGGGAGCGATATCAGACAGTATATGCATCTGAGGAGGGTGCTATCGCAGCGCCTACAGCAGGACTGCATTTTACAGATGAGCTGCTCGGTAATTTAAGTCTCAAGGGTATCCGCACTGTATATGTCACACTGCATGTAGGTATCGGGACATTCAGGCCTGTCAAGTCCGAGTTTATAGACCGGCACAGGATGGAGCATGAACGTTTCAATGTAAGTAAAGAGGTAGTAGATCTTATCAGACAAACAAGGGAAAAGAAGGGACGTGTTATTGCAGTCGGGACTACTTCTGTCCGTGCACTCGAACAGGCGGCACTAACCGGAGATTTGCGGCCTGCAGAAGGGGAGACCGGGATCTTTATTTATCCTGGTTTTAAGTTTAAAGTAGTAGATGCCATGATAACAAACTTTCATCTCCCTAAATCAACGCTCATTATGCTCGTTATGGCCCTTGCCGGCAGGGAGAATATACTCAGGGCATATGATGAGGCTGTTTTACAGAGATACAGGTTCTATAGTTATGGCGATGCAATGTTAATAATTTGATGGGGAATGGAGTGACAATTGCGTGAAATAAGAAACTTCAGGAAAAATAAGTTTAATAAGAAAAATTCAAATCGTACAATATATTTTATTGCGATACTTGCATTCTCTTTTGTGATTGCGGTTGTTTTTATTGTCCTGAAGACAAGGGGCGGGACACTATCTCATGATCTGACTCCAGGCAATATTTATACGGGTGATAAACAGCAGGATGATCATATGCCTGCAGATGAAGAAAAGGGAACGGATGATTTTACATTCTATAAGGTGCTTAACAGCAAAGAAGGTGATATAACTCCATTAGATGTGGAGCCTGAAAAATCAACCATAGAAAAGGAAAAAGATGTAGATATAGAGGTTCTTCATGAAGAAAAGATGTCGAAGATTGACGGTGAGATTGTAGGGAAAATTACGGATAAAAGTAAAGACAATATTGTTTACACTGTTCAGTTAGGGGCGCTTAAGCAGGAATCAGCGGCAAATAAGCTTGCGGGCAAGCTCAGGTCAAGAGGATTTGCCCCGTATATTACAAAGGAAAATAGCGCGGGGAGGACGCCGGTCTTTAAAATAAGGATTGGTAAATTTCTGTCAATGGTTGATGCTCAGGAAGTTGCCGAAGTGCTGAAGAGAGAAGGATATGGCACATATGTACTCAGGATTTCCGGCAGTGAATAGAATGGTTATGAAATATGTTAGCGCGAGTGTTGAGCAGCATGATAAACGGTGTTGATGCCTCGATAGTGGAAGTGGAAGTAGATCTGGTATACGGCCTTCCAATGTTTACTATAGTAGGGCTCCCTGATACTGCAGTAAGGGAAAGCAGGGAAAGGGTAAGGTCTGCCCTGAGAAATGCCGGATTTAAACTCCCGCCAAAGAAGATAACTGTAAATCTTGCGCCTGCCAATGTCAAAAAAGAAGGCGCTTTGTATGATCTCCCTGTTGCAATAGCAATTTTGTGTGCAGAAGGGTTTATTAAAAGTGAGAATATTACGGACTATATGTTCATTGGAGAACTCTCCCTGTATGGTCAAATAAAACCTTTGCGGGGGGCATTATCTATGGCGATAGCAGCCAGGGATGCAGGACTAAAGGGGCTGCTTATTCCCTCGGAAAATGCTGCTGAAGCGGCAATGATCGGGGGAATTGACGTTTATGGGGTAGAGAGCCTTCTGCAGGCTTTTGAATTCCTTGATGGGAAGTGCTTAACGAAACCGTATGCCAAAGATTCCCTTGCTCAATTTTCAAATAAATCAGGATACGATACGGATATGTCCGATGTTAAGGGGCAGGAACAGGCCAAGAGGGCATTAGAGGTGGCTGCGGCAGGTGGTCATAATGTACTGATGGTTGGCCCGCCCGGTTCAGGCAAAAGCATGCTTGCAAAGAGGCTTTCTACTATACTTCCTGATATCAGCTTTGAAGAGACTATTGAGACAACCAGGATATACAGCCTTACCGGAGTACTGCAAAAGGATGATCCTGTTATCTCTTCACGGCCGTTCAGGCCTACCCATCATACAATATCATATGCAGGGATGGTTGGCGGCGGAAGCACACCGCGGCCCGGAGAAATTAGTCTTGCGCACAACGGGGTCTTATTTCTGGATGAAATGCCTGAATACAGGAGAGATGTATTAGAGGTCTTAAGACAGCCTATGGAGGATAAGCACATTACTATTTCAAGGGCAGGGAGTACAGTTACATATCCTGCCAGATTTATGCTGATAGGCGCCATGAATCCATGCCCTTGCGGCTACTTTTCGTCAACTGTCCGGAACTGTCTTTGTTCACCACTTCAGATTCAGAGATATCGCAGTAAGATATCCGGGCCTTTATTGGACCGTATAGACATACATATAAGTCTCCCGCCGGTGACTTCAAAGGAGATCAGGACAGATAGTACAGGTGAGAAATCTGATGACATCAGGAGGCGTGTAAATTCGGCCAGGGATAAACAGCGGCTGAGATATGGCAGCGAAGGGGGAGTTTATTGCAGTTCTGATTTTAAAAATCATCACATCAGTAAATACTGCCGCATTAGTAAAGAATCACATGACTTGCTCGATAATGCCATGAGCAGGCTGGGTTTGAGCGTGAGAGGATATGATAAGATATTAAAGGTGGCGCGGACTATAGCTGACCTTGATTCAAGAGAAGATATTCTGACTCCTGATGTGTCTGAGGCTATTGGGTATAGAATGTTGGATAGGAATATAGTAGGATAGGTTTGTTGAAGATTAAATTTATAGCACTGTTTATCATATTTCTGATTGCAGCCTGTGGTTTGGCTTTTGGCGGCGGGCTGTATCTTGCCTACCGCAATCTCCCGCAGGTTGAATCCCTTAGAGAATACAGGCCGAGCCTTGTAACCCGCATTTACTCTGATGATAATAAGATAGTAGGTGAATACTTCATTGAAAAAAGGGTGCTGGTCCCTTATAAAGCCATTCCTGTATATCTGAAAGAGGCGGTTATTTCTGTGGAGGATGATGCCTTCTACAGACATAAGGGATTAGACTATAAGGGTATAATAAGGGCGTTCTGGGTCAATCTCATATCACTTGATATCAAGCAGGGGGGTAGTACCATTACACAGCAGCTTGCACGCTCCCTTTTTCTAACTCCTGAGCAAACTATATTAAGAAAAGTCAAAGAGGCCATATTGGCTAAAAGGATCGAGAATATCTTATCCAAAGACCAGATACTGGAGATTTATCTGAACCAGATATACCTTGGCCGGGGCACCTACGGTGTCCAGTCTGCATCGCAGATATATTTTGGGAAGGATGTCAGATATCTCACTCTGTCTGAATCAGCATTGCTTGCAGGCATAATTCGCTCACCTGCCTTGTATTCTCCTTACCTGCATCCGGACAGGGCAAAGATGCGTCAGAAATTCGTGATGAAAAGGATGGTTGACGAAGGATATATAACTGATGATGAGTACAAAAATGGATATAAGCAGGACATATATCTCAAAAAACCTGAAAGGGAAGAAGATATAGCGCCATATTTTTCTGAATATATACGTCAGTATCTCGTGTCAAAATATGGAATGGAGAAGGTCTATAAGGGAGGTCTGAACGTATATACGACGATACATTATAACATTCAGAAATCTGCTACGAGGTCGGTAAAAACCGGATTAAGGCTGCTTGATAAAAGGCAGGGATACAGGGGGCCGATAGAACATAAGTCCCGTGCCGAGATTAAAGAGTGGCTTGAAGGGAGCAGGGGGGCATTATCACAGGCGGATATTCTTCCCGGGGATATACTGGAAGGAATAGTGATTGGCGTTGAAGATGACTTTGCAACAGTCAGGGCAGGCAGACTAACCGGAAAGATTGCTATGGAGGATATGCTGTGGGCAAGGAAGAGATTGAGCGGAGCCGGTTTTAAAAAGGTTACATATTTAAAGGATGACTCGACTGCAAGGGACATTCTGAATGTAGGTGATGTTATATATGTGAAGACAGCAAGTATAAAAGATGACAATAACGCACTCTTTGCACTTGATCAGGAGCCGCTTGTGGAAGGCGCACTCATCTCTATTGATCCTGTAACTGGCTATGTAAGGGCTATGGTCGGAGGATTTGATTTTAAACGCAGTGAGTTTAACAGGTCAATACAGTCACGCAGGCAGCCTGGTTCTGCATTCAAGCCTTTTGTGTACGGTGCGGCCATTGATGACGGTTTTACTGCGGCGACAGTACTCGATGATTCGCCTATTAGTTACAGTATCCCGGGATGGGACAAGGAGTGGATACCGGAAAATTACGACGGAAAGTTCTATGGACCCATGACTTTGAGGGATGCCCTTGCATATTCAAGAAATGTGGTGACAATCAAACTGGCTGAGAAGGTTGGTATAGACAAGGTTATGAGCTTTGCAAACAGAATGGGAATAAAGAGTCATCTTGAACGTAATTTGTCTCTTGCGCTTGGGTCTTCAGGCACATCACTCCTCGAATTGACCTCTGCATACGGAGTCTTTGCAAATCAGGGCATACGTGTTGAGCCGTTATTTATAAAGTATGTTACTGACAATAATAACAGGATACTTGAACGTTCTGAACCGGTGGCAGAAGAGGTCATTTCAAGGCAAACAGCATATATACTGACAAGCATGATGGAAGATGTTATTCAGAAGGGGACCGGAAGGCGGGCAAGGGTACTTGCCGGCCCTGTTGCAGGTAAGACAGGGACAACGAACAATTTTACCGATGCATGGTTTGTTGGATATACATCAAACCTTGTAACAGGCACATGGGTTGGATTTGATGACATCAGGAGTATAGGTCATGGCGAGGCAGGGGCGCGTGCAGCCCTTCCTATATGGATAGAACATATGCAGAGTGCTATGAATAATATGCCGCCTTCTTATTTCCCGATACCTGAAGATATTACGTTTATAAAGATTGACCCGTATAATGGTCTTATTGCTCCGCCAAATATGGAGGATTTTCAGGTTGAGATCTTCAGGAAGGGGACTGAACCCGATCAAATGTCAAAAGCCTCAGGTG
>MHEI01000011.1:0-1541 GCA_001805165.1 Nitrospirae bacterium RBG_16_43_11
TGGTCCCAAGACAACCGGGTGACAGCTTCATATCTTCGTAAATCAGGGGACGCCGGTTCTCTATCTCTGATGTGAGGATGCGTATTTTGTTTTCTTCCGGCATGTCAAAATAATCCCGGTATATGCCAAGTCTTTCAAATATTTCACATAACGCTTTCGTATGCTTTGATGCCTCTTCCCTTATGTCAAGCCTTACGAGGCGGAACCCGAATACCTCAACTCTTTTTATCAACGCATCTAATTCTATCTCCGAAGTCCTTGAACCTTTGTTTTCATTCAGGCTCCTCTGGATGATATGCAGGTCTTCCAATAGCTCGGATGGATTCTGATAGATCCTTTCTGTATCTGAAACATGGGAACGAGGGTCATAATTATGGACATCTCTTGTCTTCTCCAGCCTTATCTTTATGAATGAGAGTTTCTGTCTGTATGGTTCATACGGGTTTCTGTTAAGAACACGCAGTCCAATATCCGGCATCTTACCCGTATCGTTTTCAATCGTCGCAAGTAATTCCTCAGATACATTGACCTTGGTTGTTGATTGACTGAGGCTTCCTATCAACTCCTGAACAGACTGGATGTAGAGCGATAATATAAGATTCTTATGAGCCCTCAGCGTCCACCTCGTTATCTCAGGTGTGACATTAGGGTTGCCGTCTCTGTCACCGCCGATCCATGAGCCAAATTTTAAGAAAGGCTGCAAGTATAATTCAGTATCAGGATAGAACCTCTCCATACACCTCTGGAGTGAATTGTAGAGCTTTGGGATGACGGGGTAGAATGTCTCCCGGAAATAGTGCAGTCCGTTAGAAACCTCCTCCTGGACAGTGGGTCTCTCGAGGAATATGTCGCCTGTCTGCCAGAGCTTTTGTATTTCATTCGTAATCTCTTCCTGCAACAGCGCCTTTTCTTCAGGTGTCCAAATTGGGTTTTCCTTCTTAAATATCGTCAGGTATATTTTTCTGTATTTCTTCAGTATGGTGAGCCGCTTTGCCTCTGTCGGATGGGCCGTGATCACAGGCTCTATCGAAAGGTCCTTAATAATATCAAGAAGTGTTTGACCGTCTACACCTTTTTCTTTCAATCTTGCAAGGCAATCCTCAAATGAACCCCTTACCCTTCCTTCATGCCGCTGTATCTCTCTTCGCTGCTGCATCCCGAAGTTTTCCTCTGCAGTATTTAACAGATAGAAGTAGAGTGCAAATGCCTGTATGAGTTTTGATGATGTAGGAAGATTCAGCTTCTCTGATTCCCTGAGGAGAAACGCCTCGATAGAGGGCTCGTACTGATCTTTTATTTTCTTGCACGCATTTTTAAACTCCCCTATCAGGCGGAATAGCTCAACCCCTTCCTGCTCCCGAATTACTTCGCTTAGGGCATCTTCAAGATACTGTATGTCTGACTGTAAGCGGCTGTCGTCTAAATGTTGTTCCATTATTCGATCTTCTTGATGTTCAGCCTGTCAAGGATCACCCTTTCGTAGAATGGCTCGGTGATTCCCTTCTTCATCTTTCGCAGGAAATATTTTTCGAAGGCGATCT
>MHEI01000011.1:1603-1931 GCA_001805165.1 Nitrospirae bacterium RBG_16_43_11
GCAATGCCGGTGTCTCCCATATCAGCAAGGCATATGGCATTCCATGTGGCCTTTGCAGAAACAGGCCCTCCTTCAATTGCGGACTTTATGTTGGCGGCCGCCGCAGTGACCATGCTCTCGATCATATAGCCGGTCTTGGGAACGCCTGTAGGAACAGGGGTCGTCTCAATCGGCGGGATGGCGATGCAGACCCCCACGGCATATATATTCGGATACTTCGGTGATTTCTGGCTGGTGTCAACAAGTACAAATCCCCTCGGATTACAGAGTCCATCAACCTGAGCCACGGCATCAACACCTTTAAACGCCGGAATTATAATAGAATATT
>MHEI01000011.1:1941-5156 GCA_001805165.1 Nitrospirae bacterium RBG_16_43_11
TTGAATGGGAGTTCCTTTTCTCCCTCGCCCACTACCTCAATGGTCATCTTTTCCTTATCAATCTTCTTGATTTTGCTATTCGTATACCAGTTTATATGCCTCTCTCGCAGTTCGTGTTCCATGAGCCCCTTAGAGTCGCCTACCCCTGAAAGCCCGAGATGACCTATGTATGGCTCAGACGTCACATACGTCATAGGGACCTTATTACGAATTCCCCTCTTTCTAAGGTCTGCGTCGAGTATAAATGCAAATTCATATGCCGGGCCGAAGCATGATGCCCCTTGTGCGGCCCCAATGACCACAGGTCCAGGGTTTTCTACGAACTTCAGATATTGCTCATACCCCTTTTCAGCATGGTCCAGGGTACAGATAGAGACTGTATTTGCCTCAGGTCCGAGACCGTCTACCTCTTCGAACGCTAATTTAGGCCCTGTGGCAATTACAAGGTAGTCATAAGACACAACAGTTCCGGACTTAGTAATTATCTTATTGGCCACCGGATCAATCTTCTGAGCCGCATCAGGAATGAAGTTGATTCCTCTTTTTTCAAGACAGGGCTTGAGTGGAAGGCTTATGTCCTTTCTGTCCCGCCACCCTACTGCAACCCAGGGGTTCGAAGGTACAAAGTGAAAGATCTCCGTATCTGAAATAACGGTGACATCGTGTGTGCTTCCAATGGCAGCCTTGATTTCGTATGCTGCCGGAAGCCCGCCTGTTGAAGCGCCTATAATCACCACCTTTGCCATATCAGCCTCCTTTTCTTATATAATAAGCCTGAAAAGCCTTGCTGCATTATCTGTAATTGTCTTGCCCAACTCTTCCAATGATATTCCTTTTATATCTGCAATCTTTTCAGCCGTGTATTTTACATAGGCAGGTTCGTTTCTTTTGCCTCTGTGTGGAACCGGGGTGAGAAACGGGGCGTCTGTTTCAATAAGGATGCGGTTGAGAGGTATTGCCTTCACTATGTCGTGCATTTTTTTTGCGTTCTTAAATGTGATGACACCGGAGAAGGATATGTATAACCCCATATTCAGTGCTTTTTCAGCCATGTCCATATCACCCGAAAAACAATGGAGCACCCCGCCTGTGACCTCAACTTTTTCTTCTTTAAGAATGCGCAGTGTGTCTTCCTTTGCCTCGCGGCTGTGGACTATTACAGGGAGCCCTAAGGATTTTGCCAGGTTTATTTCAAGCCTGAAGTGTTCCTGCTGGATTTCTGCCGGGGAATGCATGTAGTGGTAATCAAGGCCCGTTTCGCCAAGGGCAACAACTTTTTTTTTCGATGCTAATTTTTTAATCGTATCGGAGACGTTCTCAATATCTGTGATATCCCTGGCGTCGTGAGGATGAATACCAACGGCGGCGTATATGAACTCGTACCCTTCAGCAAGGGCAATTGCCCTCTTGCTGTCTTCGATGTCTGTGCCGATTGTGATCATGTGTGATATGCCTGCATCTATTGCACGTTGTATGACAGCAGATCTGTCAGCCTCGAAGTCAGGCATCGTTAGGTGGCAGTGGGTGTCTATTAGCATATCAAAAATTATTGACGGATTCGTAAAAAGTCAGAATATACGATCTTTCGTCATTCCCACGAAAGTGGGAATCCAGTCTTTTCAATGTGTTGCAAAACCTCTGGATTCCCGTTTTCACGGGAATGACGACTTTTAATGTTGACCTACTTCACAACGGCCCCTGGCTGTATATCTTTAGCCGGGTGAAGTAATGTCAGGATGTCTCCGCTGCTTGCTGCCAATACCATACCCTGCGATTCTATGCCCATGAGTTTTGCCGGTTTCAGGTTGGCAACGATGACGACACTCTTTCCTATGATATCTTCCGGTTTGTAATGTAATGCTATACCGGCAACCAACTGTCTCTTTTCATCTCCGATATCTACCATCAGCTTTAACAGTTTCTTTGAATTCGGGACATTCTCTGCGCTGATTATTTTCGCCACGCGGAGTTTAATCTTTGCAAACTCTTCAATATCGATAGTGTCCATTATCTTTGACTCCTCGCGTTTAATTTCAGCCTCTATCCTCGGGAACAATACCCGCCCCTTGTTGACCCGTAGTCCTGTCTTCAGGCCATTCCACTTACATGCTGCATCAAGTTTGACCGAGACCATGTCATCCTCTATCCCAAGTTGTCTCCATATTTCTTTAGCAGTTTCAGGCATATAAGGAAAAATGTACAGAGTTATTATGCGTAATACTTCAGCAGAGTTATAGAGAACAGTTGCAAGCCTATCCCTCTTTAATGCATCCTTAGCCAGTGCCCAGGGTGCAGACTCATCAATATATCTGTTGGCAGAGCCTATCACCTCCCACACAGCACTTAATGCCTTGCTGTACTCAAGCCTGCCCATGAAACCGGTGACCTTCTCAGAAAGGTTTTCTGCAGAATCCCTGATAGTCATGTCCAATGCAGTTGCAGAAGCTGCAGGTGACGGTATACTCCCATCAAAATATTTTTCTATCATTGTGATAGTCCTGCTCAGGAGATTTCCAAGGTCATTTGCAAGGTCGCTGTTGATCCTGCGTATCATGGCATCCCTTGAAAAATCTCCGTCAAGCCCGAATGTTACTTCACGCATGAGGAAGTATCTGAACTGGTCAACCCCGAATTCCCTGATGATGTCAAAGGGGTTTACAACATTTCCACGGCTCTTTGACATCTTCTCACCTTCCACTGTCCACCATCCATGGGCAAAGATAGTCTTCGGAGGTTCAATTTCCAATGCCTTGAGCATTGTAGACCAGTATACAGAGTGAGTGGTAAGTATGTCCTTGCCGATCAGGTGGAAGTCGGCAGGCCACCACTTATTAAATCTGTCCATATCAGTGAGATAACCTGGGACTGAGATATAGTTTACAAGGGCATCGAACCAGACATATGTCACATATTCATTATCGAAAGGGAGCGGTATTCCCCACGATAACCTTGATTTCGGTCTTGATATGCACAGGTCTCCAAGCTGATTCTGCAGGAATCCGAGCACCTCATTACGTCTCGTTGAAGGCTGGATATAATCAGGATGGTTGTTTATATAGTCTGTAAGCCACTCCTGATGCTTACCCATCCGGAAGAAGTAGTTACTCTCGGCAATCTTTTCAACACCTCTGCCGCACTCAGGACATTTACCATCCTGAAGGTCCTTTTGCGTCCAGAAACGTTCATCAGGCAGGCAATACCAACCTTCATAGGTA
>MHEI01000011.1:5202-7333 GCA_001805165.1 Nitrospirae bacterium RBG_16_43_11
GAACGACCCTTATGTGCCTTTCTTCTGTAGTGCGTATAAAGTCGTCGTTGGATATATTCAATGACGTCCATAGTTCCCTGAACCGTATAACAAGTTCATCTACATATGTCTCAGGAGATTTATTGTGTTTTGCAGCAGCCTCCTGCACCTTCTGTCCATGCTCATCTGTCCCGGTAAGGAACATAACTTCATGACCACGCATGCGGTAGTACCTTGCAAGGATATCGGCTGCTACTGTGGTGTAAGCGTGGCCAATGTGGGGGACATCATTTACATAATAAATAGGTGTTGTGATATATTTACCGGTCTTCATCTGAAAATCCCAACCTCACTCCTTCGACTTCTCTCCGGACAGGCCTTTCGGATCCTCCGCCATTCCATATTCAAACGCAATACAGCACATGAGCCTACCGCACATACCTGATATCTTGACAGGGTTGATTGCCATGTCCTGGTCACGTGCCATCTTTATAGATACAGGTGCGAATTCCATCAGGAATGTTGCACAGCACAGGGGTCTTCCACATTGACCAAATCCGCTGATCATCCTTGCCTCATCCCTTATCCCGACCTGCCTCAATTCAATCCGTGCATTGAATTTGTATGCCAGATCCTTCACAAGCTCTCTGAAGTCTACACGCGTCTCAGCAGAAAAATAGAAGGAAATCCTGCTTTCATTGAAAGAATATTCCACGTCAATCAGATTCATCCGGAGTTCCCTGTTGTGAATGCGGTCAACACAGTAGGCATACGCCTCCTTTTCCAATATTGAATGCTCCTCAAGTTTTTTTAAGTCATCATTAGCAGCCGGCCGTAACACCTTTTTCAATGGCCTGTTGTTCAGCACTTTCAGGATATATCTTGGTTGAGATACAACTCGCCCTATCTCATCCCCATAGTCGCCCTCTATAATTACATAATCACCGACATTGACGATTATATCCTGGGGGTTATAGTGTACAACGACACCCCGATCCCTGCTTCTGATGCCAACTATCTTTATACCTTCTCTTATTGGTGTCTCTTCCATTTGGTGCTCCTGCATATTTATATCCCCTCAGTAATCTTGTTGCCCAGCACATCAAGGGCAAGTTGTCTGTTCATGTTTCTATCCTGTCCCTTATAAACAGACTTAACCAGCCCCATCGTATCAAGCACTCTTTCCATGCTCACCCTATCTTTTACTTTGGAAAGGGCGTTATTCATGTCTTTGTTAATTATAAGCTCCGTATTACCATTCTCCTTCAATATCATAATGTCTCTCAGGCAGGTTAAAATCCAGAAAAGCATATTGTAAAAATAGCCTTCATCTTTTGCGTACTTCTCTGATAAATCAAATGCAGCAATCTTATTTGAATTGCCCTTGATAAATAAACCGTTCAGTATTTCCACCCTTATCTGTTGAATATCTTCAGATGATAAAGATATTGCCTTACCCGGACTTCCGTCTGCCATATAGGAAACAAATTCAGCCTGTCCCTGTTCAAGGCCAAGCTTTTCTATCAATATATCTGTAATAATCTGTGGAGAGACCTGATTGAATGCGACCTTCTGACACCTCGAAAGAATTGTCTGCAGAAGCATATCCGGACTCGAACTAATGAGAATTATTACAGTCTCTGCAGGAGGTTCTTCGAGCGTTTTAAGAAAGGCATTAGATGAAGACAGGTTAAACCTTTCTGCCTCATTCACAATTATTACCCGCTTTCTGGCTTCAAGTGGTTTATATACCATTCCGTTTATTACATCTCTTATTGCACCGATCTTAATTTCTCCGCTTTCCTCATGCAATATTGTAACATCAGGGTGTATGCCTGCGACAATCTTTCTGCATGGTGTACAGAGGCCGCAGGCGTCATCATTATATTCAACACAATTTAAGGCCATGGCAAAACTTATCGCCACCCCCTTCTTTCCTACACCGTCAGGACCATAAAACAGGTATGAATGAGATACATGGTCATTTGATATTGCCCGCTTGAGAATGTTTATCGCCCTATCCTGGCCTTTTATATCCCTGAAGCCCATTCTAATTAATCCCTAAAACCCGTTCTATGATTCCAGTTATTTCTGTATGCACTTCTTCCTTTTCCCTGTCTGACCGGACAACAAATATCCGATCGGGATATTC
>MHEI01000011.1:7345-9860 GCA_001805165.1 Nitrospirae bacterium RBG_16_43_11
GAGATAGCCTTCCCTTACCCTCTGATGAAAATCCATAGCCTCTCTCTCCATCCTGTCTTCTCCCCTCATATTTTTTTGATTTCGTGCTTTGGCGCGCCTGAGTCCTTCCTCCGGTTCAATATCCAAAACAAATGTAATATGCGGCAAAATATTATCCGTGGCAAACCTGTTCATGGTTTCAACCATACGGATGTCAATCCCTCGTACAAGGCATTGATAAACAAAGGTGGAATCAGAGAATCTGTCACATATAATAATTGTCCCTGCCTCTAATGCCGGCTTAATTACTTCAGATACATGCTGTGCCCTGCCGGCAAGGTATAAAAGGACTTCAGTATGGGGGTGCATATTGCTGAAATCAGTGGAAAGCAGTATTTCCCTGACAGCCTCACTGATAGCTGTGCCCCCGGGTTCTCTGGTCATTAATACACTGTACCCCTTTTCCTCAAGATACTGGGCAAGGAGTTTAGCCTGGGAGGTTTTTCCACATCCTTCAATACCTTCAAAGGTAATAAATTTTCCTTTCATAGTAATATGATAACGTAAGGGGAAATAAAATTCAATCAGTTGACAACCCGGAACATAAATCACTTGATACTATTAGCGCTAATACTGTATCATATCGTAATATAATGAAAGGTTACCTAAAGAGATATTTCATCACAGGTCTTTTGGTTATTACCCCTATCTGGGGTACGTACCTTGTATTATCAACGCTGCTAAGCTTTTTAGAAGGGTTTCTCGGTAATTTTCTCAAAGGGATTGGTAAGTATTATATCCCGGGAATGGGTATCATAACCCTCATTGTTTTGATCTTCCTGGTCGGGGTACTGACAACCAATTTCATCGGAAGAAAGGTGATGAGCCTGTGGGAGCGGGCGATGAACAAGGTCCCGCTGGTCAGGAGTATTTACACAGTATTCAAGCATATAGTTGATACCCTGTCGCTTCAGGGAAAAGAGCAGTTTAACCGGGTCGTGATTATCGAGTTTCCAAGGGATGGTGTGTATGCCATGGGATTTGTCACAGGTGTGACCCATGGGGAAGTTCAGAGTCTGACTAAGGAAACGGTTCTCAATGTCTTTATTCCTACTACACCGAATCCCACGACCGGATATTTTGTGTTTGTACCGGAGAATAAAATAATACCTTTGGCCATGAGTGTAGAGGATGGTATGAAGATGATAATTTCAGGTGGTCTTTACACGCCGCCTCATTTAAAAGAAGCGAAACAGCATAAAGGGACGTCACCAATCAAAGTTTAATCATGAGCAGAAACATAGTAACCATTATACTGGCAGCAGGGCTTGGTAAGAGGATGAAGTCAGGTCTTGCCAAGGTTCTCCATCCTGTAGCAGGTAAACCGATGTTTCTCTATCCTGTCAGGGTTGCTGAAGAGATATCTTCAGCGAAGATTATAGCAGTAGTGGGACATCAGGCGGACAGGGTGCTGGATGCATTAGCAGGCAAGAATGTGGAGATTGCATTACAGGCAGAGCAAAAGGGTACTGCTGATGCAGTCAGAACAGGGATGGATTCTCTGAAAGATTATAAAGGAACGGTTGTCATACTGTGTGGTGATGTCCCTCTGATAACTTCTGAAACGATTAAGCATCTTCTGGCAGTGCATGATGAAGAAAAGGCATCAGTGACAGTACTTACGACCGAAGTGGAAGACCCGTCCGGTTATGGCAGGATTGTCAGAAACCCTGATGGTTTGATTGCGAGGATAGTTGAGGACAGGGATGCTGATGACAGCATTAAGCAAATCAGAGAGGTTAATACCGGTATATATGCATTTGACAGCAGGCTGTTATCCTCTATTGTTTATGAGATCAGGTCCGAGAATTCCCAAAAAGAGTTCTATCTTACTGACAGTATAGAGGTTTGCCGCAAGAAAGGGCTGCGGGTTTCTGCTTATAAGACGAGTGGAACAGATGAGGTTATGGGGATTAACAGCAGGATTGAACTTGCCAGGGCAGAGGGTATAATGAGGAGGCGGATTAATAACAGGTATATGCTGAATGGTGTGACGTTTGTCAATCCGGAGGCTGTATATATTGACATGGATGTCAGCATTGGCCGGGATGTGACAATTTATCCCGGCACGGTAATTCAGGGTAATACGGCAATCGGAGACAGGAGCATAATTTATTCAAATAACAGGATAGTGAATAGCCGGATAGGAGTTGGCGTGACAATAAAAGATTCCTGTGTTGTCGAAGACAGCGTCATAGGAGATGGTTCTCAGGTTGGTCCCTTTGCGCATTTAAGACCCGGTGTTGTCCTTGGCAGGGATGTCAGGGTTGGGAATTATGTTGAACTGAAGAAGTCTGTTATGGGGGATGGGTCTAAGGCCAACCACCTTACGTATCTGGGTGATGCAGAGATAGGAAGTAGTGTCAACATAGGGGCAGGGACAATAACGTGCAACTATGATGGACAGGGAAAGTACAAAACGATCATTGGAGATGGTGTATTCATTGGAAGTGATGTCCAGCTTGTAGCTCCTGTA
>MHEI01000011.1:9930-11442 GCA_001805165.1 Nitrospirae bacterium RBG_16_43_11
CTATAAGCCGTGTTGAGCAGGAGAACAGGGAAGGGTGGGTTGAGGAGAGGAAGAAGAAGAATAAGAAGCAATGAGTCAGAAGAAGCAACGAGCGATGAGTGAGGAGGAAAAGATAATATGTGCGGGATAATTGGGTATATTGGCAATCAGAATGTAGTGCCTATCCTTATTGACGGCCTTAAGAGGCTTGAGTATCGGGGGTATGACTCGGCAGGTATTGCCTTTATCCAGGATGGCAAGATTGAAGTCCGCCGGTCTGTTGGCAAGCTCATAAATCTTGAGATGGCCTTATCCGGACAGAAATTGTCCAGCACGATTGGTATAGGACATACGAGATGGGCGACACATGGACGTCCCTCGGAAGAGAATGCCCATCCCCACAGGGTTAACAACATTGTGGTTGTACATAACGGGATCATTGAGAATTACACGCAACTCAAAAAAGAACTTATCTCTGAAGGTCGTCACTTTTCATCAGAAACAGATACGGAAGTCATTGCTCACCTCATAGACAGGCAGGTGAAAAAAGGACTTTCGCTGGTTCAGGCGGTGCAGGAGTCCATCAGGGAGATAAGGGGGGCTTATGCTATTGCTGTGCTGCGCCAGGAGGAGCCGGAGGTCCTTATCGGTGCGAGAAATGGATGTCCATTGGTGGCAGGGTTAAGTCAGGGAGGGGCATTTCTTGCGTCCGACATACCTGCAATCTTAAGCCATACGAGGGATGTTGTCTTTCTGGATGATAAGGAGATTATCACCCTTACCCCTGAAGGCATACAGATTATGGACATTGACGGAAATCCTGTTGAAAAAGAGTTGTCCAAGGTCATGTGGAATCCTGTTATGGCAGAGAAGGGGGGCTACAAGCATTTCATGCTAAAAGAGATATACGAGCAGCCGAGGGCCATTATGGATACAATACGCAGCAGGCTGTCCCATGACACAGGTAACGTCTACCTGGACGAGATAAGTTTGTCTGAAGGTGATATACAAAGGCTCAACCGCATCTATATTGTAGCCTGCGGCACTTCATGGCATGCTGCGCTTACAGGGAAGTTCATGATAGAGGAGATGTCAAGAATACCTGTTGAAGTAGACGTAGCTTCTGAGTTCAGATACAGGGACCCGATAATAGACAAAAACAGTCTGCTCATTGCGATTACTCAGTCAGGGGAGACGGCTGATACACTTGCAGCAATACGCGAGGCAAAGAGTAAGAAGGGCAAGGCATTTACAATCTGTAATGTCGTAGGAAGCACGGCGGCAAGAGAATCAGACGGTGTCATATACACTCATGCCGGTCCGGAAATAGGTGTTGCTGCTACAAAGACCTTTACGGCCCAGCTTGCAGCCTTGTATCTGCTTGCTTTGTATCTTGGCCGTGGAAAAGGTGCAGTATCGCAGGAAGACGGCAGGAACCGTATGGATCTCTTATCTCAGTTGCCTGCTCTGGTAGAGAAGGTGCTGGAAAAGAGTGACAGGATTGAGGAGATAGCGAAGGCATACTTTCAATAT
>MHEI01000011.1:11832-21472 GCA_001805165.1 Nitrospirae bacterium RBG_16_43_11
TGCGACGTAGACCAGCCAAGAAATTTAGCGAAGAGTGTAACGGTAGAGTGAAAATGGAATTTCTCAACAATCTTAATCCGCCGCAGCTAAAAGCGGTTGAGCATACAGATGGGCCGCTGCTTATCCTTGCAGGTGCAGGGAGCGGCAAGACGCGTGTCATAACCTATCGTATTGCCAATCTTATTTTTAACAAAGGGGTTTCTCCGTCAAATATTCTCGCTGTAACATTTACCAACAAGGCCGCTGAGGAGATGAAGGAACGTATAAATAAATTTCAGATGGAAAATCGTCATGGAGTAAATGGCTTGTGGATAGGAACATTTCATTCGATATGTCTGCGCCTCTTAAGAAGGCACGGAAGCGTTCTCGGCTACAGAAACGATTTTTCCATATCCGATAAGTCTGACCAGTTGGATATTGTCAGGGAGTGTGTGAAGGAGCTTAATATCAATGACGAGATATACCCGGTGAATTCGCTTGCGAACAGGGTTTCACACCTTAAGAACAGGTTGATAACCCCTGATGAGTTTGCGAAAACATCAAAAGGTTTTGGTGTGGATGATAAGGCTTTGAAGGTCTACAGGCTTTATCAGGAAAAACTTGCAAGCCGTCATGCAATGGATTTTGATGACCTTATAATGAAGTGTGTTGAACTATTTGAAAAGAATCAGGAGCTGCGTGATAAATATCAGGAAACACTCAGATATATATTGGTGGATGAGTATCAGGATACGAACGCCGCTCAGTACAGATTGATCAGACTCCTTTCTGATAATCATCAGAACCTCTGTGTAGTTGGAGATGATGATCAGAGTATTTATCGTTTCAGGGGGGCAGAACTTCAGAACATACTCAGCTTTGAAAGTGATTTTCCTTCTGCGACTGTAATCAGGCTTGAACAAAATTACCGTTCTACAGGCTCGATACTGGGTATCGCCGGCACGGTCATTGAAAGAAATGCCGGACGCCATGTCAAAAGATTATGGACAGAAAATCCGGAGGGGGAACCTGTTGATTACCGCAGGACTGATGATGAGAGAGAAGAGGCAAAATATGTGGCACGATGTATAAAGTCAATGATTAAGAATGGCCGAAGGGGGAGAGATTTTGCCATACTCTACAGGACTAATGCCCAGTCAAGGATTATTGAAGAAATCATGATAGAGTCAGGACTCCCATATATAATAGTCGGCGGCCTTAAGTTCTATGAACGGAAAGAGATTAAGGACATAATGGCTTATATCAAGGCATCCCTTCATCCGGAAGATGATGTAACTCTTCGCAGGATAATAAATGTACCGCATAGAGGTATAGGGGCCGTGACTTTGAAGTCTGTAGAAGAATATGCCGCCCTTCATAGGGTATCGTTATATGAGGGTGTATTAAAACTATCTCCGGGTAATCCTAAGTTGAAAGGGTTTATAGATATAATTGAAAAACTAAGGAACTTAGTCCGTGAATTACCTCCTTCAGAATTTGTGAAACTTACATTTGAAATTACAGGTTACATTGAGGCATTAAAGAAGGATGAAAAGGGAGAAGACCGGATAGAAAACGTAATGGAACTCCGTGCTGCCGTGAATAGATATGAAGAGCGGATGCCGGGGATGGATATTTGCGGATTCCTGGATGAGGCGAGTCTGTTCAGCAGTTCAGATGATCCTGAACTTAAGTCATCGGACAATGTGGGGCTTATGACACTTCACAGCGCAAAGGGGCTTGAATTTCCTGTTGTCTTTATTACAGGACTTGAAGAAGGTATGCTCCCCCATGCAGGCAGTATGGATAATGAGGAAGAGATCGAGGAAGAGCGGAGGTTATGCTATGTTGGTATTACAAGGGCGAGGGAGCGGCTCTTTCTTACAAGTGCAAGGAAGAGGAATATCTTTGGCCAGTTGATGGACAGGACAGAGTCGAGATTCATCAGGGATATACGGGGAAATGCAAAAATAAGGATAGAAATTGATAGTTCACATATGTATAATAAATTCGTTAACCGTGAAGTTATTAATATCCCTAAGGTAAGCTGGGAGAGAGGAAAGTTTAAGACAGGAGATCGTGTAAGTCATCAGTTGTGGGGTGTCGGTGTTGTAGAGAAATCTGAGGGACGGGGTGAGGAAGAAAAAGTTATTGTAAAGTTTAATACGGTAGGCTCAAAAAGGCTTGCCGTAAGATTTGCCAATTTAAAGTCAGTATAAAATCATAATAGAAAATTCATATGAAAATAACACGTAAAGAAGTAGAGCATGTTGCCAAATTGGCCCGGTTGGCCCTCAGGGATGAGGAGATAGAGACATTGACCAATCAACTTGGCAATATCCTGACATATGTAGAGAAATTAAATGAACTTGATACAACAAACATTGAGCCGACATCACATGTGTTGCCGATAAAAAATGTCCTCCGGGAAGATGAAGAAAGAAAATCTATTGAGAGAGAAAAGGCGCTTGGCAATGCACCGGACAGGACAGAGGAATTTTTCAGAGTACCGAAGGTGATAGAGTGATAAGTGCATTATAAGAGGAGGGGTTACATTGCTGAGAGAGATGTTGAGAGCAAAGATTCACAGGGCAACTGTTACAGAGGCGAACCTGTCCTATGAAGGGAGCATAACCATAGATGAAGACCTGATACAGGCTGCAGGTATTCTTCCCTATGAGCAGGTTATGGTATCTAATCTACACAATGGGGAACGGTTTGAGACTTATGTGATACCTGGTCCAAAGGGGAGTGGTCACGTCTGCCTCAATGGTCCTACTGCAAGAAAAGGGATTGTTGGTGATAAGATCGTCATATTCTGCTACGAATATTATAATGAGGATGAGCTTAAGGCATTCAAACCAAAGATAATAATTGTAGACGAAAAAAACAAGATTGTCAGGATGGGGGAAATATAGAGGTAAGAAGTCAGATGGAACTCTATAACCTTACCATACACGAGCTTAATGATCTCCTGAAGAAAAAAGAGGTAACCGTAAGGGAGATAGCAGAGTCTGTCTTCTCACGCATTGATGATGTTGAGGATAAGGTACGGGCGTATGCCTGTTTATCTGCAGATAAGGCGTTTGAGCAGGCAAAAAAAGCTGACATGCTTATCAGGGATAATACGGATTTTTCCGCTCTCAACGGAATACCTGTAGCTATAAAAGATAATATGTGCACAGAGGGTATTCAGACGACTTGTGCTTCCAGGATTCTTCAGGACTTCCGTCCCCCATACACTGCTTCTGTTATTGAAAAACTTAATAGCAGGGGATATCTCCATACCGGAATGACGAACATGGATGAATTTGCAATGGGTTCCTCCACTGAAAACTCATCTTACAGGGTTACAAAAAATCCATGGGATATTACAAGGGTACCCGGCGGGTCGAGCGGTGGTTCTGCAGCAGCGGTTGCTGCAGGTGAATGTATAGCAGCGCTTGGGTCTGATACCGGAGGCTCAATCCGGCAGCCTGCCGCCCTCTGTGGTGTAGTAGGATTAAAGCCGACATACGGGCGGGTCTCACGTTACGGACTTGTTGCCTTTGCTTCATCTCTTGACCAAATCGGACCTCTGACAAAAGATGTCACTGACTGTGCAATAATGTTAAAGGCCATCAGCGGCCATGATCCGGCTGATTCTACATCTGCCGCCATTTCTGTACCTGATTATCAGGCAGTCCTTGGAAGGGATATAAAGGGTATTAAACTTGGCATACCGGGGGAGTATTTTATCAGTGGTATGGACCCTTCAGTTGACCGGTCTGTCCGGGAGGCAATAAAGGTATTTGAGAGACTTGGCGCTGTTATCGAGGATATTTCCCTGCCGCATACTGAATATGCTGTTGCCGCTTACTATATAATTGCTACTGCAGAGGCGAGTTCCAATCTCGCCCGTTATGATGGAGTAAAATATGGTTACAGGACAAAAGATGCGGATAATCTCCTGGAGATGTATATGAAGACGAGGGATGAGGGATTCGGGTCTGAGGTGAAGAGGAGGATAATGCTTGGGACGTATGTCCTGAGTGCAGGATATTATGATGCCTATTACAGAAAGGCGCAGCAGGTGAGGACACTTATCAAACGAGACTTCGATAAGGCGTTTGAAAAGGTTGATGCAATACTGACACCGACAACTCCTACACCGGCTTTCAGTATTGGAGAAAAGACACAGGATCCTCTTCAGATGTATTTGTCTGATATATTCACGATATCGGTAAACCTCGCGGGAATTCCGGCAATCTCTATACCCTGCGGGTTTACAGAAGGCGAATTACCGGTTGGACTTCAGATACTTGGCAAACACTTTGATGAAGAAAGAATATTGCAGGCAGCGTATGCGTATGAGCAGTCTACGGAGTGGCATAAGCGTAGAGCAAAAATTAGAGGATAGAGGACAGGCAGGGAGAGGGTGGGTATTCCAGGATGTTACAATACGAAGTAGTCATCGGGCTTGAGGTTCACGCTCAGCTCCTGACGAAATCCAAGATCTTCTGCGGTTGCAGTACTAAATTCGGGTCGCCGCCAAATACGCAGACGTGCCCGGTCTGTCTCGGCCTTCCTGGCGTGCTTCCGGTTTTGAACAGAGAGGCTGTTAATTTTGCTATTATGATGGCCCTTGCAACACGCAGTAAAATCGAACCATACTGCCGTTTTGCACGGAAAAACTATTTCTATCCTGATCTGCCTAAAGGGTATCAGATATCACAATATGAACTACCCCTGTCTACCGGAGGATATATTGAGATTGATGTTAACGGAGGTATTAAAAAGATCGGACTTACAAGGATCCACATGGAAGAGGATGCAGGCAAGTCTATTCACGATGGTTCTGCAGATACGACACTTGTTGATTTAAACCGGGCAGGTGTGCCGCTTATTGAAATAGTCAGCGAACCTGAAATCCGTTCACCGGAAGACTCAGTGACCTATCTTAAGAAACTCAGAGAAACACTACGTTATCTTGAGATATGCGATGGCAATATGGAAGAGGGGAGTTTCCGCTGTGATGCGAATATCTCAATACGACCTGTTGGTGAGAAAGAATTAGGCACAAAGACAGAAGTAAAAAATATGAATTCCTTCAGATTCGTACAAAAGGCGCTGGAGTATGAGATTAACAGGCAGATTGAGGTTGTCAGCGGTGGAGGCAGGATTATTCAGGAGACAAGGTTATGGGATTCAGACAGGGGTGTTACAGTCTCAATGAGGTCAAAAGAAGAGGCTCATGATTACAGGTATTTCCCTGAACCTGATCTTGTCCCCCTGGAAGTTTCAACAGAATGGCAGGAGGAGGTTAAAAAGAAACTGCCTGAATTGCCGGACGAAAAAAGGGAGAGATTTGTGCAGGAATATGAAATACCGGAATATGATGCACAGGTACTTACAGCATCAAAGGCCCTTGCAAACTATTTTGAAGAATCGGTAAGGGATTACCGTAGTCCCAAGTCTATAAGCAACTGGATAATGGGAGATCTTCTGAGGGAGCTAAAACTTTCAGGGACGGATATTGATGATTCCCTTATAAGACCTCCTCATTTGTCTAAGATGATAAAGATGATAGATGAAGATGTAATAAGCGGTAAGATAGCCAAAACCGTATTTGAAGAGATGTATAGAACAGGGAAAGACCCTGAGGCCATAGTGCAAGAGAAGGGGCTTGTCCAGGTGACAGATGAAGGTGAGATAGAAAAGTATGTATCGCAGGTCATAGCTGAAAATCCGGGTGAAGCAGAGGCATATAGAGGAGGGAAGGATAAGTTAATAGGTTTCTTTGTCGGTCAGGTGATGAAGCTGTCAGGAGGAAAGGCAAATCCGGCTAAGGTGAATGAGATATTAAAGAGTATGTTAAGGGGTTAAATAAGGAGAATAAAAAATGAGTGAAATAATGGATGTCTATGCAAGGGAGATACTTGATTCGCGTGGGAATCCGACAGTTGAGGTGGATGTTGTATTGGAGAATGGGATTTTAGGCCGTGCAGCAGTCCCGTCAGGCGCTTCCACAGGCAAGAAGGAGGCGTTGGAGCTCAGGGATGGAGACAAGAGGCGTTATTCAGGAAAAGGCGTGGAGAATGCCGTAACAAATATCATAGAAAAGATCGGTCCTGAGCTGCTCTCTATAGATGTTGCGGAGCAGGTACTGATAGACAGGATTATGTTAGACATGGATGGCACAGAGAATAAGGGCAATCTTGGGGCGAATGCTATTCTGGGAGTGTCTCTGGCAGTAGCCAAAGCTGCTGCTGATGACACAGGACTCCCTCTGTACCGTTATATTGGCGGGGTAAATGCAAAGGAGCTTCCGGTACCACTGATGAATATACTGAACGGCGGAAAGCATGCGGATAATAACCTCGACCTGCAGGAATTCATGATTGTCCCTGTTGGGACTGATAACGTCAGAGATGCAATCAGGATGGGAGCAGAGGTATTTCATTCTCTTAAGGGTATACTCCATGAAAAAGGGTACAATACTGCGGTTGGCGACGAAGGCGGGTTTGCCCCGAACCTTTCATCCAATGAAGAGGCTATACAGTTGATAATCAAGGCAATTGAAAAGTCTGGTTTCAGGCCAGGGGAAGATATGCTGATCGCTCTTGATTCAGCATCCAGTGAGTTTTATAAAGATGGGAAATATTATTTGAAGGGTGAGCGGAAAGAGGGACGGACATCCGGAGATATGATCAGCTTTTATGAAGAACTGATAAATAAATATCCCATCATCTCCATCGAAGACGGTCTGTCAGAAGATGACTGGGATGGGTGGAAACAACTCACATCGAGGTTTGGCAACAGGGTGCAACTCGTAGGAGATGACATATTTGTCACGAATGTTAAATTACTCGAAAAGGGTATAAAGGAAGGCGTTGGCAACTCAATACTGGTAAAGGTAAACCAGATAGGGACATTGACAGAGACGCTTGATTCAGTTGAGATGGCAAAGAGGGCAGGATACACGGCAGTTATTTCGCACCGCTCAGGTGAGACGGAAGATACAACAATCGCTGACCTGTCGGTAGCATGTAATACCGGCCAGATCAAGACAGGGTCATTATCAAGAACCGACAGGCTTGCCAAATATAACCAGCTTATCAGGATAGAGGATGAACTCGGAGAGACGGCCATTTTCAGAGGGAGAAGTGTTTTCAAGGTATGAGAAACTTTACAGAAAATCTTAACCTGTCAAAAAAACAAAAAAGATGGATGACATTTGGTATTGCAGGGATTGTCTCTGTATACGTCCTTATCTCGTTCCTTTTCAACGACCTCGGATTCGTTAAATATATTACGATGTATCGCGAATATAACAGGATGAGTGCAGATATAAGGCGGTTTCAGAAAGAAAATATACAGATACGGGAAGAAGTCAAGTCACTCAAGACCGACCCGGATTATATAGAGGCGTATGCGAGAGAAAAGCTGGGGCTTGCGAAGGAAGGAGAGATAATTTACAGGTTTGAGGATGATAGTAAATCAAAAATGAAAAATCAAAATTCAAAATGAAAGATCGTCCACTACACATAGCCTTTCTCTGGCACATGCACCAGCCATATTATCTGGATCCGATATCTGATAAGTTTGTAATGCCCTGGGTAAGACTGCATGGCATCAAAGACTATTATGATATGGTCGCTATCCTTGAGAATTTCCCTGCTATTCATCAGACTGTCAACATGGTTCCGTCCTTAGTTGAACAAATACTGAAGTATACTGACAGCGGCGCTACTGATGAATATATGGATATGACACTTAAACCTGCAGCAGAACTGACTGTTCAGGATAAGACATTCATATTAACAAATTTTTTCTCCCTTCAGTGGGATAACATGCTGTTTGTCTATCCCCGTTACAGGGATATTCTGGAGAGACGAGGGTATTCCCCAACTCCACAGGCGCTTGAAAGGGCATGCCGCAGGTTTACCACTCAGGATTTTCTTGATCTTCAGGTATGGTTTAATCTTGCATGGTTTGATCCAATGTTTAAAGACAATGATCCTTTCCTGAAATCCCTTATTGAAAAGGGTAGAGATTTTACTGAGACAGATAAGCGTGATCTGATAAAAAAGCAGATGGATGTCCTGCGGATGATAATCCCGGAATATAGAAAGATGATAGAGAGGGGGCAGATTGAAGTAACTGCGTCACCTTATTATCATCCTATTCTTCCTTTATTGTGTGATACGGATATTGCAAAGGTTGCAATCCCGGGTATCTCATTGCCTAAGAAGAGGTTCAGGCACCCTGAGGATGCAAAGGCACAGATTGAAAATGCTGTTTCATATCACTCACGTATATTTGGTTCACCTCCGCAGGGGATGTGGCCGTCCGAGGGTTCTGTCAGCGAGGATATCCTCCCCTTATTAGGACGAGCGGGGATAAAGTGGATTGCAACAGATGAAGAAATATTGGCAAAATCGTTAGATATCCAATTTCATCGTGGACTTTCAGATGATGACCCTGTTCCCGAGGCCCTCTATAAACCGTACTATATAGATAAACATGGCCACAGGCTATCAATGATCTTCAGGGACCACCAGCTCTCTGATCTTATAGGTTTTGTATATTCCAAATGGGACAGCAATAAGGCTGTTGATGATCTGATAGCACGGCTTCACCGTATCCGGAAGAATGTAGAATGGCAGGATGGTGATCACCTGGTCTCCATAATACTGGATGGTGAGAATGCCTGGGAGCACTATAAAAATGACGGTCATGATTTTCTCTCCTGCCTTTATGAAAGGTTGAGCAGGGAGAGTGCGTTTAAGACAGTGAGGGTGAGTGATTATCTTTCAGAACATCCTCCGGTAAGGGATATTGGAAGGTTATTCCCGGGTTCATGGATAAATCACAACTTTAAGATATGGATCGGACATGAAGAGGATAATTCGGCATGGGACCTAGTAAATGAGACAAGAGATTTTCTTGTATCTTACGGGCAAAAGAGAGAAGGTATTGAAAAGGATAAGGTCGCTGAGGCGTGGGAAAAACTTTATATTGCAGAGGGGAGTGATTGGTGCTGGTGGTTTGGAGAAGAACATAATTCAGGTATGGATGACAAATTTGATGAGCTTTTCAGGTCTCAATTGATGGGTGTATATAAGATCCTTGGGAAAGAGGCTCCGGAGCACTTTAAGATACCGCTGTTGAGGGGGGAGAGGGCGAGCAAGCTTACGAGAGAATTGGTCGCATTTCTTAAGCCCGTAATAGATGGTAAGGTTACGAGTTACTATGAGTGGCTGCCTGCGGGTATATATGACACACGGGCTACCGGCGGGGCTATGCACCAGGTAGACAATATTCTTTATGGAATATATTATGGTTTTGATCTGAATAATCTTTTCATTCGCCTTGATTCGTGGATTAACCTCATTTCTACCTCTGAATTAAACGGGCTTACTTTTAATATCCAGATAATTAAGCCGAATGTCAGCCGGATTGAAATATCCGTTCCCCAGCCGGGTAAGGTTTTTGCCGTTCAATTTGAGAAAGGAGAAAAAGGGCATTGGCGGAAGGTGCGGGACATTAAGGACGTTGCAGCAGAGGAGATAATAGAGATAGCTATTCCATTTGATTCAATCAAGGCATCAATAAACGAAGAGGTGCAATTAGTTGTAGTTGTATCACGCGGGGAGGAAGAATTGGAGCGATGGCCCAA
>MHEI01000011.1:21648-22213 GCA_001805165.1 Nitrospirae bacterium RBG_16_43_11
CCTTGTGGCATCTTAGCCCTACAGTAGCACGTCAATTGAGCAGGCTAATCTCGAAGGTTGTGATTGGTCTTTTTTTCATAAGGTATTTGTCTCATATAAATGACCTTGTAGCCAAAGAGGCTGAAATTAATGAAAGACCGAAATCATTAGATCTTACTGATAGGGAAGAGATTGAAAAGATTATTAAGAAGCTTGAAAAATCCAGCAGATTCAAGTCTGTCCTCGAATGGGATATCCTGCCAAATCTCATTGACATAATTGAGCATACAAAGACGTTGGATTTAAACGATCTTGTAAAACTTGCCCACTCCGGCGATTATTTGGCAACTGCCCTGGATGATATGAAGGAGGCGGATGATCCTGAATACCAATTGTGGCTGGAGTCCATACCGGATTATTATCAAAGGGATGTAATTCATTTGGGATTAAAGAAAAGGTCTCTGCATTCAAGAAGGGAAAAAGTTAATCCGCTGGTTCTTGATAAATGGGTTACAAATTTAAACCAGCATACACCTTCGATAAATGCTGTCTTTAAAAATGGAAAGACAATATCTGTTAAATCATG
>MHEI01000011.1:22232-27068 GCA_001805165.1 Nitrospirae bacterium RBG_16_43_11
CCTTTGTTTGGATCCACTAAGTCACTCCCCTGACTATGGATATAATAAGCAAGATAATGGACATTGACTGTTACCTGCAGCATATTAACGCGAGCAGGTCCTCATCAATGAATGAAGATGCTTTAAAGCGGGTAGAATTAAAGCGCAATGTATCCCATAAGATAAACATCCCTAAACGTAAAAGTGACCATTTCTCAGTGGTAATAACAGACAGGATAACCTTTATTCCGGATGAAGGACCATTTAAGATCGAGGTTATGTTAGGTGCTAATATTGCGCTGCTGGAACCGATGTCTCCTACTGAGATTACGAAGCTTATTAATATTAAAAAAAATGTCTTGTCTATTATAAACCAGTGTCTGCCGCATTCATCTGCAATAATCGCCCATATTACTGATAAGATGGGTTTTTCGCCTGTAATATTTTCTCCAAGGATAGCTATGGAAAATATAGAGCTTAATAATGAAAGTAGACTTTCCCGTAGACAAGCGAAGTGAAAAATTATTACAAGAGTTAGAGTCTGACGAAGATGTAATTGCCATCAATTCAATTCTTCTCTCCAAGAGAGGAGATGACTTCTCTAACTACGCCTCCATAATATGTTTCTGCTTTAAAGAAAAAGACCTGATGGATCTCAACAGCGTCACAACTATGCCTGATAAGGTTAAGATTTGGGCAAAAAAAAAGATGCTGGAGAATGACAGTTTGTTTATGACCTTCTTTAAGCACCTTTTTTCGTTGTATTCAAGTTATTCTCAAACGGAAGAAGGGCTTTCGATCCTCGGTAAGAAACGCAGTCTCTTCCCTGAAGTTTATCTCTATCACAGGATTAAGGGGCTTTATTCATATAACCCAAAGAATATAGTAAGCAGGGACTGCTATGTTGTGATTAACGACTGGGACACAAGGAGGGACAGATCAAAGGATCAGGGACAGAAGATAGATATTGGTGCATGGGATCCTGACAAGGAAGCCGGTCAATGTTATGAATGTAAGGTAAAGTTCTACATGAAAGAGAAAGAGCACCAGCTTAAGTTCTTAGAGGATATACGCGACCACTCCCTGGGAAAGATTCATGTGTTCCTTGCAAGCTTTGCACCCAAAAAAGTCCTTCTGCGGCAACTGATGAATTTCTTCCCAGGTCGTGACTTAAGCAAGATCAATATTTTTGGCATTGATGAGTTGAAAAACCTGTAAATCTATATTGTCTCCTCACCTGTTTCAGATGAATGAGGCACACCGAATCTTTCACGCTCCTTCTCAATCTGTTCCAATTCCTCACGCCTTTGCTTACATTCCACGCAATGGACAGCAAATGGGAGGGCCTTTAACCTCTGTTCGCTTATGCCATTTCCACAATCTTCACAAATACCATATGTGCCTTCTTCGAGTTTTTTTAGTGCATGGTCTATCTTCTCTAATGTGCCTTTTCTAAGATCAACTAATGTGAGGCCTGTTTCTTCCGCAAGGTCACTAAGGGCCTTGTCACCTTCATCAAGTACAGTATCCATCTCGCTTCTATACTCGTTACCGAGTTGCTTAAAAAGTTTATCCTTAACATCATTCCATATTTCCAGCTTCTTTTCCGTGAGCATCTTCTTGAGCGCTTCTTGCTTTTTATTTGACATCATTGGGCAGTTACCTCCATATAAAGGGGTTCAAGGATCGGTCTCTATTCTCAGCATACCGGATATTTTCCCTGTAACAACTCCTTGCAAAACCCATCTATTTCTGATAGTTCCTTATCAATTATCTCTTTGATCTTCCTGGATATTGACGAGCCTGAAGCCCGGTGTTCCAGCAAAACCTGGGCAGACGCAAGTACAGGCTCGCTGACAGGACTCCCGATTTGACTTGCGAGCCATACATAGATTTCTTTTATCCCGTCTACACTTTCATAAATCGTATGTGCCATCCTGTGGGTTAGTATATTATATATCTTGCCAACATGGCTGACGGCATTCTTTCCAGCAGCCGCCTCAGCAGCAGATGGCCTGTTGAGGGCTATTATACCATTTACCCTATTGCCACGGCCAACCTCACCGGAATCGGCATCTTCAGCGGATGTCCCAAGAACGCTCAGATACATCCCCCCAAGTCCTCTCCCCTCCTTATCAAGGGTGTTGACAAATATGTCTACCTTATCAAAATTACTGCATTTCGTCAGGACAAAATCATTAATCGTCCTGGATACAGCGCTTTTTTTGTCAAAATATGTATACTCGTTTGCTATGTATCTGTCAAGAAATGGTATGGCTATTGTGAGCATAAGTTTTCTGCCCTGTCTATAGCCCATGACCTTAATGTCTTCACCGGTTTCAGGAAATTGCTCCTTAAATCCCTTTGAATTCAGGTACATCTCAGTTTCAAGCACTACACTCTCTGTGTCAGTGAACGGTGCGTAACCAACTGCAGCAGATGTATCATTAGCGACAAACCCCCCGTTACCCCGGTTGAATATATCCTGCAGCTCAGCAGAAGCAGGCCTTAACTCCACCTGGTATTTCACATGTTCATCAGGATTAATGAATCTCAGATTATCTCTAAGCCACTGTTTTGCCGTGTCTATTACAATATCGTTAACTGGTATAGCTATATCATTTAGTTTGAATGTTGCCCTGTCTCCAAATATTAACCGCATAGGTTCTACGACCCTCCCCCCGCCAAATTTTCTTTCGACTTCTCCGGCAACGAGGAGGCCTTTATCTATATTATGGTGCAATATGACACCAAATTGTTTCATGTATTCCCTGCTTAGGGCTAAGGAGATTTCTTCCATGATGGCATCACAAATGGAGTCCGGATGTCCAAGCCCTTTACGCTCGACGACCTCCACCATCCGTTCCCCAACTGACAGACCACTTAAACGTTCTACGAAAATATCTGCCATGATGTCTTACACCCAGTGTTTTTCCTTCATTTTAGCAAGCACATGTTCCGCCCCGGTTTCAGGGGAAACCTTGTCTGAATCAATAATTATATCAGGCGACTCAGGTTCTTCATATACATCCTGTATACCCGGTACTGTGGCAGCCTTCCCAAGCTGTGCCATCCTGTAAATACCCTTTGGGTCTCTATCCATACAAGTCTTAATGGGACACCTTATATAAACCTCAAGGAATTTACCTATAGAATTTCGTGCCTTCTCTCTGAGTGCCCTCTTATTACCTGTAGCATCAAATATAATGTTAACGCCGTTCTTAGTCAGCATATTACCCATAAAAACCATAACATCATAAAACCAGTCTCTTTCAATAACGGAATATGAAGGCTCCGGTGTCAGTACCTTACGAAGAGCATCAGATTCAAGGTGTTGTATCTTCATGTCATAGAACTCCTCAAGTCTTCTCATGATTACTTCAGCCACAGCCGTCTTCCCGGAAGCCGGCAGCCCTGTAAGCCATATTGCAAAGCCCTCGTTCATATTTGAAACCCACCCTCTTCCTTATCCCAGATACTCGTTCACCCTCTCCGGCCTGAACTTATCCTCTCCAAGCAGATTTTCTATAAAATTAAACAACTTCCTCCGCCGGTCAACAGGCAATGAAGGATACCACAAAGGGTTGCCAATTACCAGCCCGCGCCATATAAAAAATGGTTGTATGACCTTCAGCATCTCATCGTCGCCGGTACTGTTAAAATATGTCTCCCAGAAGATATTAAAAAGTCTCTCAAAAACCCCTTCCAGCCTTCCATATCGTTGAATTGAAAAGAATATGTAGTTTATGGCCATAGTAGCAACGTCATCAGCAGGTTCCCCCCACTCCCCCCTTGCCCTGTCGAGTACCGTGTAATCCACGCCTTCTCTGAAGAGAATATTCCATGGGTGAAAGTCACCGTGAACCTGGCAGAGCCGGTTACCCATTCCCTTTATCTTCCACCTCCATCTGACACAACCCTCTTCTATCTTCTGAAGCAGTTCTTCAGTGATAAACTCATAACCAGTCTTGTAATTGTCAATAAGCCCCATTATGCACTCACCATGACCTATAAGATCCCTTATCCTCCTGGTATAAAGATGGGGTGCATTTATCTTAACCTTATGTATGGAGACTATGTATTCTGCAAGTGCCTTTGCCCTTGCTTCATCAAGGACTTCAGACCTTTCAGTGTTCAGTAAGCTCTCCAGGTCCTTGTTATAGCCCTTACCCTCGGCAAATTCAGTGACAATAAAAAATTCCTCAGCCTCACCTGCAGAAATGATATTGCCTTCAGGCGTAAATGCCCCCACGTCTACAGACCGTACATGCCGTGGTAAACGGTTGAATGAAGAGTGATTCCATAATAAGTTCTGTGCCCTGTCAGAAAAGTGGTCATGGCCAAATGAATTCGGCGACATGGTCTCAAGTACAACGCTCTTTACCTCATTGTTCACAGAAAATCTTAGAATGTATGGTACACCATAACCAAAACCTTTAAGATCCTCAGTCTCTGCTCTACCGATTTCACTTATGGAAATTATATGTACTTGACCCTTGTAGAGGGAGGAAAAATATTTCTCTAAGCTTTCCTTTTTTAAGGCAGGCATTTTCTGTTTACCCCGAAATTTTGCAAATAATACCACTTGTTAAGGAGAATAACAATTCGTTTTTCCTTTTCCAGCTAAACCTTTACATTAATTTTAAAAAATATTATACTCGCTACAAAGTAGGGTGGGTATTGCCCACCTAATAAGGCACAGCAATATGGGATTGTAAGATATTGATATGAAAAAAAGTAAGGTTTTAGGTTTTGATGAGATTATGAGCCTCTATGATGAATTGTTTCCTGACAATAAAGTAGTAAGAATTGATCCTCTGTTGAAGTCTGTTACCCCGAAAACAGTGGCCGAAAGGT
>MHEI01000011.1:27266-27386 GCA_001805165.1 Nitrospirae bacterium RBG_16_43_11
GCGGGTTTCAAGGGAAGCCTCGAAATAGGCGGCCCGGAAGATGATATAAAATTCTGTATAAAAGTAGTGTCGGGCGAGAATGTTCCCGTTGACATAATATTTGCCAGCCGGAAATGGGAA
>MHEI01000011.1:27497-27805 GCA_001805165.1 Nitrospirae bacterium RBG_16_43_11
GACGTCGCAGATGCATCGAAACTTTTAGTTGAAGCTGAGTATGATTTGCAAAGATTACGTAACCTGGCAAAGAGGGCAAGGGTTGATAAAAGGCTTGAACGATTGATGGAAAAGTTAGGGCTGACGTGAGATGTCAGAAAGGCCGGGGAATAGGTTCCGCAGGGATGGTGAAGGAAATAAATTAGCCCCCTTTTTATGCGTCTGTTTACTTCCATCATGACAAGTGGTATAAAATTCAGCATTCAAGATAAGCAGGGTAAAATTATGAGTATTCAAGAGCAGCGCAAACCGTTAACTATAACTTCCTC
>MHEI01000011.1:27990-28116 GCA_001805165.1 Nitrospirae bacterium RBG_16_43_11
CAGTCACTGTCACTGAAAAAATGTTTCTCCTGGACGGGCAGCATCGGCTTGCGTGTGCAAAGAAGCTGGGGCTGGGATATATCGATGTTGTAGTGCTCTCCGAAGAAGCAAGGCTTGCGATGAGGC
>MHEI01000012.1:0-7026 GCA_001805165.1 Nitrospirae bacterium RBG_16_43_11
CTCATCTCTGAGGATATCTTCGATTATCTTGACGGCCCGATTATAAGGATTGGGTCTAAGGATACACCTGTTCCATACAGCCCCCATATGGAGGAATTTTATTTACCAAATGCAAATGATGTGGTAACTGCTGTCAGGAGATTAATTGCTTATTAATGAAAATCCCCCTTAGTCCCCCTTTTTCAAAGGGGGAAATTAGTTTCCTCACTTTACTCAAGAAGGGAGATGTTGTCCCCCCTTTTGTAAAGGGGGGGAAGGGGGGATTTGAAACAGGATTTTCGGATGAACCATGTCCACTAAAGTCATAATGCCGCAGATGGGTGAAAGTGTCGCCGAAGGGACTATCCTTAAATGGTTAGTTCAGGAGGGGGAAAGGGTTGTAAAGGATCAGTCCATTGTTGAGATAAGTACTGACAAGATTGACACTGAAATCCCGTCACCTGTAACAGGTATTATAGAAAAGATCCTTCACAATGCAGATGAAACTGTACCGGTTGGTACTGTTATTGCCGAGATCAATGAACTGACAGGAGAGGTTACAGAGGAGGTTGCAGCAGAGGTTAAAACACCAGTGATACAACCCGCCAGGCTTGCTCAGGTTACAGCAAGGCTTGTTGAAGAGGGAGGAGAAGGCGGGACGCGATATTCCCCTCTTGTGAGAAAGCTTGCGAGGGAATATGGCATAAACTTACAGAGTGTAAAAGGCACGGGAATCGGCGGAAGGATAACGAAACAGGATTTATCAGGCTACATAGAAGGTATTCAAAAAAGCAAAGTTCCTTCCGGGCCGGAAGTTAAGGGAACTTTGGAAGAAGAGGCGGCAGGAGAAGAGATAATCCCGCTGACACCTGTACGCAGAATTACAGCGGAACGGATGTTACAGAGTATTAAGTCTGCTCCTCATGTGACCACCACCTTTGAGGTGGACATGACAGCTATAGCAAAGTACCGTGAAGCCAATAAAGATTCGATTCAGAAAATCCAGGGTGTGCATCTGACATATTTGCCGTTTATCATTATGGCAACGGCATCCGCCCTCCGGGAAAATCCGCTTCTTAACTCGTCATGGTCTGATACGGGAATAGTTATCAGAAAATACATCAATATAGGGATTGCTGTTTCTGTGAAAGATGGTCTTATTGTGCCTGTAATCAGGAATACAGACTCAATGAATCTGATCGAACTTGCTAAGGAGAGTCAGTCGCTGGCTCAGAGGGCAAGGGATAAAGAATTGAGACCTGATGATGTGCAAAACAGCACCTTTACGATTACAAATTATGGTATCTCAGGAAGTCTTTTCGGGACGCCTATAATAATGCCGCCGCATGCAGGTATCCTGGGTATAGGGGCTATTAATAAAAGGCCTGTTGTCATTAATGACGCTATCGCAATAAGGCAGATGACCTACATCAGTCTATCTTTTGATCACAGGATAATTGATGGCGCCCAGGCGGATAAATTTCTCTCGAAAATAAAAGATATCTTAGAGGGATGGGGTAGTAAAAGTGAAAAAATGCCTGCTACTGAATCCGGGTTTGGTGGAGTATGGTAGGGCCTGGGACCTGCAAAAGCGGCTGTTCCATGAGCGTTCTATAGGTACACTTTCAGACACCCTCATCATGTTACAACACCTGCCCGCTTATACCCTTGGGCGTCGCAGTCAGCCGGTACAGCCTGTACTTGATGATTGCAGCAACGAGATTCCAGTCTACAGGGTAGACCGGGGAGGGGGCGCTACATATCACGGGCCGGGGCAGGCCGTAGCATATCCTGTACTTGGACTAAGATCTTACACATCAGATTATTACAACTACCTGCGCATGCTTGAAGATGTGATTATTCATACTCTGTCAGATTTCAATATCGTCTCTGTGAGGGTTAATGGGTTTACCGGGGTGTGGGTAGGGAAGAGGAAGATAGCGTCTATAGGGGTCAGGATTATCAGGGGAATTACAATGCACGGTTTTTCATTGAACGTCAATAATGATCTTGAGCCGTTTAAGAAAATTATCCCGTGCAATATACAGGGAGTCGAGATGACCTCAATGTCTGAAATATCAGGTGCTGCTTTAAGTATGCCTGAGGTTGAAGAAAGTTTAGTTCATAACTTCGCTGAGGTGTTTGACGTTGAAATGAGTGCGCTCATGATGTAAAATATACCTCCTGAATAATAATAAGGAGGAATCTTCGATGAATATTGTGTTTTTGGAAAAAAGACTTAGCGACGGGAAGTTTGAGATCACCATCCGGCAGGGAAGGGATGAGCTGAAAAGATTGATTGGCAGGAAATATACCTTTCCTGAAAAACTTGTCTTAACCGGGGAACAGCGGGAAGAAAACAAGGATTGTATGAAAGATATCATTACCGGCGCATTCTGTCTGCAGGAGCTTGAGGGTGTTACTTATGTAGTTAAGAATGAGCGGGGAGATACGATAGAGGATTATTATAAGAGTATTTATGATGATATTGAGGGCGGAGTAAGGATGTAATCGCTAATACTGATTCATAAGTTCCCTGATGACCATCAGGACATCTTCTATATCATAGGGTTTACTCAGAAAAAGGATCCCTGAATTTTCTATCTCCGATCTGTTTATATTCTTGTCTACATACCCGCTGTTCAGGATGGCCTTCAGTCTGGGATTAAGTATTAGAAGTTCTTTTATGAGCTGAAGGCCGTTCTGGCCCGGAAGGACGAGGTCACTTATAACAAGATGAAATTTCCCGTTTTCTTCCTGAAATATCCTGAGAGCAACATCTGCATTCTCCGCTTCAAACACCTCATAACCCTCTTTCGCGAGCGCCATCCTTGTTGATATACGAACAATACCATCATCCTCAACCAGCAAAATCCGTTCACCCCTATTCGTTCGGTCTTTAAGTGTACTCTTCTTCTCAGCACCAGGTTCAGAATGAGTAATGAGGGCTGGGAGGTAGACTTCAAAAGTCGTCTTTACCCCTTCCTCGCTCGCGACGTTAATCCACCCCTTTTGATCATTTATGATCGCGTAGACAACAGAAAGACCAAGTCCCGAACTGCTTCCATTTCTCTTAGTAGTAAAAAAAGGATCAAAGATGTACTGAAGATTTTGCTTTGAAATACCAGCCCCTGTATCCTCAACAGTAAGCCGGACAAACTGCCCTGGTCGTGAGTAAGGAATCTCCCTGCTGCTATCGTCGTCAATAAAAATGTTTTCAGTCCTGATTGTGATCGTACCCCCTCCTGGTAAGGGCATGGCATCCCGCGCGTTGACAACGAGATTTGTAATAATCTGCTCCAGTTTTCCACTGTCCCCAAGGATAGCCCAGAGACAGGGGCTATATTCTGTAACAATCGTAATATCTTCACCGATTATATGTTGTAACATCACAAAGAGGTTATTGATAATTTTATTCAGGTCAATTTTGACAATCCTTGTAAAGTCCTTCCGGCTGAAGGTGAGGAGTTGCCTTGTGAGATTAATTGCACGGAACGAGGCTGTATTTATATGATCAAAGATATTGCAGGCATAAGGATCCGATTCTCTTGTTCCTTTTATACCGAGTGAGCTGAAATTCTTTATGGCAGTCAGAATGTTGCCAAAGTCGTGGGCAATTCCTCCTGCAAGTCTTCCGATTGCCTCCATCTTCTGGGAGTGCAGTAGTTGCGACTGAAGCCTCTGCCTGGACTCTTCTGCCTTTCGTTGTTCGGTGATATCGGTGATGATTGCAATAAACCCGGTTACTTCTCCTTCTGAATTTCTCTTATAGTTCCAATCAACCTTTACATCAATAATCCGACGATCCTTAGTAATATTTTTTGCGATAAATGGGGATGGGACAGGTTGCTCCTTTATCAGATGCTTAAGAAACTGACGAAGGTTTTCACGTTCCTCGTCCGTACATAAGAAGTCCCAGATGGGCTTTCCATGCATCTCATCCCGTGTGTAACCGAGGATTTTACAGTGCGAGTCATTACTGAATGTGATGATACCGGCAGTATCGTTCTCCTGGATTCCGTAAGGAATAGTTTCTACAAGTGTACGGAACCTTTTCTCACTTTGTTTTAACGACTCCTCAGCGCGTTTAGTTTCTGAAATATCATGAAATATCTCAAATTTTGAAATGGTGCCGTCCGCATTCCTGATTGGCATGTCAAAGAGTTCATATGTCTTATGTTTATCTTCGATGGAAAATTCCCATTTAACAGTCTTTCCGGCGAAGACTTCTTCGTTTCTGCACCAGGGACAGGCTTCATTTCTATTGTGAAAATATTCATAACACTTTTTCTTATAATCATTACCGAACGTCTGCTTAATTACCGGATTAAGATATTCAATATCATGTTGCTGATTAACAATATATATACCATCTTCCAGACTTTCCAGGATATTCACAAAGCGGTCTCTCTCGTTTTTTAAAGCTATCTGAGCATTTCTTCTGTCAGTGATATTCCGGACCAGGACGACCATATAGTCTGTATCCGTGTTTGTGATGTAGCGGATACTGACTTCGACTGGAAACGTTGTCTTATCTTTGCGCTTATGTTCCCCTTCCAGGATCATGGATCCCGTCCTCTTTACTTCTTCAACATGATTTTTCCATGAGAATTGATCAGGAAGAATGGCTTCTATGTCTGTTACATGCATAGAAAGAAGTTCGTCTCTTGTGTAACCCAGATCGTCACATGCCTTATCGTTTACGTATAAGAACTGGCTGGTCTCGGGATCTATTACAAATATTGTGTCATTGGACAGATTTATCAGCTCCATGCAAAAATGCAAGCTTTCTTCTGCCTTCATTGGTTTGCCGGAGGCTTTGATTTTCTTCATGTTATTAAACCGGAGAGTTTTTCCCACTCTGCAGTCAGTTCTTCTACCTTCTTTTTAGTGCGTTTATGTGATTCCATTGTTTTATAGAAACGATCTTTATCATTGTATAATTCCGGATCAGCAAGTGTCTGTGTCAGTTCCTGCAGACACTTCTCAGCATCACTCACCTCTGCCTCAATTTGCGACAATCTGTCCTTAAGACTGTGCGTTTCCCTGTGCAGGCGGTTTCGTGCCTCAGCCTCAGCCCTTTTTTGCTCTTTAGTCTTTCGAACCTTGACCGCAGAAGTACCGGTATTGGTCTCAGGTTCTGCGAAAGGTGCGTCGGTTTCCATCTGAGTTAACCCGCTCTCAAAAGCCTGTGTCTTATAAAGGTAGTAGTCGTAATCACCGTCGTAAGATATTACGTTACCGCCCCGGACTTCGATAATCCTGTTGGCTACAGACCGTATGAAGTGCCTGTCGTGTGTAATGAAACAGATTGTCCCCTTGAAGCTTTTCAGCGCTTCTTCTAACACATCACGTGATGGAATATCAAGGTGGTTGGTAGGCTCATCCAGCAGGAGAAGGTTTGCCGGACGGACAAGCATCTTTGCAAGGGCCAGACGGCTTTTTTCACCGCCAGAAAGGACAGCAACCTTCTTCTCAACATCATCGCCGGTAAAGAGAAACCGCCCAAGGATGGCCCTGAGAAATGACTGCACCTCCAGAGGCGCCGCCAGCATAATCTCCTGAAGGACGGTGTTATTCGGGTTTAATAAATCTAACTGATGTTGTGCATAGTAGGCCATTGTTACATTATGCCCGAGCCTGCGTTCGCCTTTGTCAAACGTAATGGCATCAGCCAGCAGTTTGAGCATGGTAGACTTTCCTGCGCCGTTCGCGCCCACAAGTGCGACGCGTTCTCCCCTGCGAAGCTCTACATTGAGTGACTGGTAGACCCTGTTTCCCTCGTAGGACTTGTCAATATCAATCAGGCGCATGACAGTCTCTCCGCTTCGGGGCGGATCCGGAAATGAGAATCGCACAGTCCTTCTTTGCTGCTGTACCTCCACCTTATCCATCTTCTCAAGCATCTTGATGCGGCTCTGCACCTGACGTGCCTTCGTGGCCTGGGCCCTGAAACGATCAATAAACTGCTGCGTCTCATCAAGCTTTTTTTGCTGGTTCCTCGCAGTAGCTTCTATCAGCATCTGCGTCTCTTCTTTGGTTGTAATGAACCGGTCGTAGTTCCCTGAATATGAAATCAATTGCTGGCGGTCCACTTCAACCACCCGGGTTACAATGCGGTTCATGAAATCGCGGTCATGGGAGATGAGAAGGACTGTGCCAGGATATTCGCACAGAAAATCCTCCAGCCATTTTATAGACGGTATGTCGAGGTGATTAGTCGGTTCATCGAGAAGCAGTATGTCCGGTTCAGTAAGAAGCAGCCTTGAAAGCAGGACGCGCATGCGCCGGCCTCCTGAAAGTTCCTCCACCGGACGTGAAAGGTGTTTTTCCTGAAAACCCAGTCCGAAGAGTATCTCGCGTGCACGGGCCTCATATGAGTAGCCGCCGAGAAGTTCATATTTAGACTGGAGCTCACCGTAGCGTTCAAGAAGTTTCTCTGCCATCTCAGGAGAGGCCGTTGCAATCTCTTCTTCAAGAAGCCTAAGGTGGTGTTCGATTGACGAGACCTCGGTGCCACCTCCCAGTACCATTTCAAGGACAGTCTTCCCTTCATGTGATTCCAGTTCCTGTGCCAGGTAACCAACTACAGCCTTCTTATTGATGATGACCGTGCCGCTGTCAGCAGACACCTTTCCTGCAATCATACCGAAGAGGGTGGTCTTTCCTACTCCGTTTGGTCCAACAAGCGCCACACGCTCTTCAAGACCGATCTGGATTGATGCCTCCCTGAATAACACACGGCCGCCAAACGACTTTGAAATTTGTTGTAGTGATATCATTGCTTCAGTATAAAGTTTACATATATATGATGTCAATCTAATGGTTATTGAAGTTATTGCGGGTATTCATTATATATTAGCCTAAAGAAAATAAGCTATTAATCCGTTATATGAGTTGAAATGCAAGGCTATATAACTGAGAAGAAAACCTGCATGCTGGATGGAAACGGGGCCTGTGAATTTGATCTGACATTTGTAACTTGAGATGGAGGATAAGTTATGAACAGGGATATACTTGAGAAGAGGCTGCAACGGGAAAAACAAA
>MHEI01000012.1:7148-7290 GCA_001805165.1 Nitrospirae bacterium RBG_16_43_11
GGTAGATGCCAATGATTATTCAATCGTATTGGCGAATTCCACGACACATGCCGGAAAATTATCAGAAAAGATACATTGTTATGAATTAATGCATCATAAGACTGCCCCATGCAGCGATTCCGGATATTTATGTCCGATAGCC
>MHEI01000013.1:0-166 GCA_001805165.1 Nitrospirae bacterium RBG_16_43_11
ACGTAGGGATTGGTGCTTTGCGAGGTAATCACAGCATCTGTCAGGCCTGGTACACTGGGGTTATTGAAGACAGGATTTGCCTCAGTGCGCCGGCGCTGCCCGATGATGGCATCGTTGTCCTTTAGAAACTGAGCCGCCTGAGCATCCTTCAGCGGGATGAACACCA
>MHEI01000013.1:340-853 GCA_001805165.1 Nitrospirae bacterium RBG_16_43_11
GGCACGACCCCGACTACCATGGAGCGTACATCAATCTCTCCCCGGCGCACCTGCATGGTCAGTTGTTTGATAATGCCCTCCCGATCAGCCCGGCCCCGTGCCAATACCGAATAGGGCCGGGGCAATGGAACGGTTTTCGATCGTCGTCACAGTCACAGGCACCTGGGCAAGCGGCCCTGAACTCAGGGCTACATATATTAGCAGGGCGAGCAGCGGAATAATCACGGCAAGCAGGGCTAATTTGCGGGAACTTATCGGCAAATGTATCATCGTACGCTCCCAAGACCACGGCGATAGATAGCGAAAACTCCAGGCGCTTCATCACGCATACGATGGATATTCCCAGCCAGCAGCGACTGCATAATTAAGCCCTGGATCATCCCAATGAACAGGGAGACAGCAGCTTTTGTATCAACCTCCTGAATCAGTTCTCCCTGAGACTTGCCTTTCTCGATGAGTGCATGCAGGCGCTCACCGTAACGTATGAGCAGTGTTTGCACCATGCTCTTAGCC
>MHEI01000013.1:878-3401 GCA_001805165.1 Nitrospirae bacterium RBG_16_43_11
CAATATCCTTGGGACCCCTGGGTGTCGGGCTATGAAATCAATGTGAGTTACGAACATGGCTTCCAGCGCCGCAAGAGGTGATGAGGCTGTCTGTGCTGCCTTTTCTGTCCGGGCCAACAGTTGCCCCGCAACCCACTCCATCACCGCCTGCCAGATTGAATCCTTGCTTGGAAAGTGGCGGAATATTGCGCCCTGGGTTAGATTCATCTGTTTGGCAATGGCCGCCGTGGTAATGTCATTCGGGTTCTGTTCAGCGGCCAGTTCGACCACAGCTTCTACTGTGACTGCCCTGCGCTCGTCCGCTGGAAGGTGCTTCGGGTTAGTTTGCATGTAAAACCTCCAAAGATAGTAATTAATTACTATCTTACTCACTATATCGAACTGTGTCAAGTAAAAACAACGTCAACCCCTAAAGTTGTCTCGCCTTTGGGGCTTGACATTTGATGTGCGGGGAGTTAAGTCTATGGAGGGGTATATTTATGGATAAAATTATCACTGAAAGGGGGTGGTGGTAAAGGCAATTGAGAATCAGGACATGAAGATCGAACCAAAGGATAAAGTCGGGATCAGCGGAAGCGATAAGCATGACTATTTATCAGTATAATTAAATATAGTCTTGACTATATTTCAGCAACACGTAAAATAGTTATATGCATGACCGGCATTTTTACATCAAAATCTGGCAGGAACTTGCCCCGGAAAAAAGTATGATCTTTATTGCAGGGCCGCGTCAGGCAGGTAAAACTACTCTTTCGCAACTTATATCACACTCTTTCACAAACAATTATTATTTCAACTGGGACATTGCAGAACATCGTACACTCTTCTTTTCAAACCCTGCCTTTTTTGAAAGTATCAGTAGAAAGGATACTTCGACTCCACTGATCATCCTTGATGAGATTCACAAATACAAGGATTGGAAAAATTATCTGAAAGGCATATACGATCAGTTTCACGAAAACTACCAATTTATTGTTTCAGGAAGCGGCAGGCTTGATATTTATCAAAAAGGCGGAGACTCTTTGGCAGGACGTTATTATATGTTCCATTTATTCCCGTTCACTTTAGCCGAACTGGCGAATAGAAATATCTCAATAGAGATTTTTTTAAAAGACCCTTTGCACATCAGTATGGAACAGGCTAAGAGGAATAAGGAAATATGGAATATGCTTTCAACAATCAGCGGATTTCCTGAACCATATCTATCGGGAAAGGCAACAACATACCGGCGCTGGTCCAATACATATTCTCATCAATTAATCCGGGAAGACATAAGGGACATTGTTGACATAAGATCCATTACGGATGTGGAAACGCTTTACTTATTGTTACCATCAAAAACAGGTAGTCCGATTTCAATTCCATCACTCGCAAATGACCTGAAGGTATCATACAATACTGTCAGGAACTGGCTTGAAGTGTTTGAGAGATTTTTTCTTGTCTTCAGCATTCCGACATGGACAGGAAAGATCACACGCGCCATCCAGAAGGAAAGAAAGTTTTACCTATGGGACACTCCACGGATAAATGATCCTTCCGCACGATTTGAAAACATGGTTGCCATTGAACTCTACAGGGCGGTCACATTATGGAATGACATTGGATACGGTAATTTTTCTTTGCACTTTGTGAAAAACAAGGAGAAACAGGAAGTTGATTTTCTGCTTGCAAACAACAACGAGCCTTTTCTTCTGATCGAAACAAAAATGGCTGATGAACAACCGTCGAAATCTTTACAGATATTCCAGCGCGCATTGAATGTACCGGCGATACAGCTTACAAACGAGGGAGACAGTTACCGTTTCGCTTCAAATGATAAGAACAAGATACTTATCGCTCCGGCATATCAATGGCTCTCGCAATTGCCGTGAGGATTAAGACTGATCGGGTCTCACTCGGCGCAGCAGGAAAGCTTTTTGATATCCTTATAAAAACTCTGGGCGCAGAGTTTTACCATCTCTGATAAAGTGGGATAGACATCTATCTTCTCGATCACATCCTTTACCGTCATACCATTTCGTATAATTAAGACCCCCTGGTGGATAACCTCCGCTGCCTCAGGGGCAAGGATGTGGATACCGATCACCCTTTCTGTCTCCGCCTCAGCAACAATCTTTATCAGCCCCTTTGCATCTCTGATCGCCCTCGCCTTGGGAACATGACGCATCTCAAGCGTTCTGGATATCACTTTTACCCCTTTCTCTCCTGCCTCCCTTTCTGTCAGGCCGACACTCGCCACATTGGGGTGAGTGAAAATGGCGCGGGGGGTCATTGTATAATCAACCTTTCTTGCTTGACCCCCTCCAAGGGCATTCTCGGCTGCAATGGCACCTTCCATGGCGGCAACAGTCACCAAAGGCATCCTTCCAACCACGTCCCCTGCAGCATAGATCTTAGGGTTGCTGGTCTTCATCGTTTTATCTGTCTTCACAAATCCCTTTTCATCAACATCAACACCTCCTGCTTTAAGGTTCAGGGCCTGGGTATTCGGGCTGATCCCGGTTGCCATAAGGAGGGCCTCTC
>MHEI01000013.1:3537-5279 GCA_001805165.1 Nitrospirae bacterium RBG_16_43_11
TCAATGCCTGTGATATCTCTTCTTCCTCCTCCGGTATAATACGAGGGCTTCGCTGGAGTATGGTGACCCTTGTCCCGAAGTGGGCGTATATCTGGGCCATCTCCACGGCCACGAACCGGCCACCGAGGATAATCATAGAAGCAGGGAGTTTCTTTAGGTCCAAGGCTGTGGTGGAATTGAGAAAATCGATCCTCTCTATCCCCTTGAAGGGAATGACCTGGGGTGAGGCCCCGGTGGCTATGATAAACTTATCCCCTTTGAGAACTCTGTCCCCAAGCCTGACCTGATCGGCTGATATAAAGGATGCGCTCCCTTCATAATAATGGATCTTTTTATTTTCTCTCAATATATTCAGATACTTCTCTTTACGAAGTTCTCTTACCAGATCATCCTTCTGTTCGATGACCCTGGCAAAATCCACACTCCCAGCAGGGATCTCGATCCCTTTAAAGGGCTGGTGATGAGAATAATAGAATACCTCCGATGCCTTCAGCAGGTTTTTTGAGGGGATGCATCCCCTGTTCAAACAGGTTCCTCCAATAACCCATTCCTCGCATACAGCCACCTCCGCACCGAGATCGGTTGCCTTGATAGCAGCCGCAAAGGCGGCAGAGCCGCCACCCAATATGGCCAGATCATATTGTGTCATCTAATCCCCTCCTCTTTGTTCCTTCCCACCTTGGGAGGAGAGATTTTCCATTTTAACTCCCCTTCCCTGTACAAACGATATCCGCCCCCTGTCTTTAAGACAGGATGCAACACACCAGACCGTTCATAATAACGAACCGTCTGGATGTTGACACCCGCCAGTCTGGCCAGTTTTCCTATGGTAAATTTATCCACGTTTTTAATATAAACCATGTACTATAGTATAGAGTCAAGCAGAGGAAAAGTTAATATAACATCTCCGGAATTGATTATACAGGTATCTTTAAGGTATATTAATATTAATTAACATTCCTATACCGATTAATGACTTTGATTATTCAACTTTTACATTGGTCGCTCTATGATATTCCTCCTGGACGTCATAAGACCGGATGAGTAGGAAGCCCTTATGCGAGAAATCACTTCCGCCAAGTACTGGTATCTAAAACAGATTAAATTGTTCGCTGATCTTTCAGATGAAGATATGAAGACCATGGAGGCTATGACCAGAATGGAATCTGTCCGCAAGCGGCAGATTATCTATATTCCAGGAGATCCTTGTAACTCTGTTTATATTCTTAAAGAGGGGCGGATTAAGATATCGAGACTTATGGAAGATGGTCGTGAATTTACACTTGTCATCTTAGAGCCTGGAGAGATTTTCGGGGAGATAGATGCATTGGGAAACACCAGCAGGGATACCATGGCAGCGGCTATGGATGACTGCAATATATGTGTTATGCGTAAGGAGGACTTTGAAAAGTTCCTCAGGATGAAACCGGACATCCCTATCAAGTTAACAAAGTTAATTGGGTTGCGTATTAAAAGGATCGAAAACCGGATTGAGAATCTACTTTACAAGGATGTTCCTTCCCGCCTTGCACGCATACTCCTCGATCTGGGAGATGAATCAGGTTACATTGATAATATGGGTGTCCGCCTTAATGCCCGGTTGACCCACCAGGAACTCGCAAGCCTCATCGCATCTACCCGGGAAACGGTCAGCCTTACCCTCGGAGAGTTCCGGGCCAAGGGGTTGATAGAATTCAACCGGAAGGAGATCATCATCCGGAATAAGAACGGTCTTATCAAAT
>MHEI01000013.1:5483-5556 GCA_001805165.1 Nitrospirae bacterium RBG_16_43_11
AGATGATGAAGAAGATGTCACCCTACCTGCCAGAGGAGAAAGTGAAGATGATGCAGGAGATGATGATGACCAT
>MHEI01000014.1 GCA_001805165.1 Nitrospirae bacterium RBG_16_43_11
TCCGCACCATGCAGTACAAGTACGCTGGCCCTTACTGTACCAGGCTTTGCAGGTGCGTCTGTTGTGAGACTTCCATGGAAACTGACCACGCCATCCAGGTCCGCTCCGATTCTGGCCATATTCAATACTACACCGCCGCCGAAGCAATAACCTATGGCGGCTATCTGATCAGGATCTACGGTTTCTTGCGAGCGCAGGATATCCAGTGCGGCCATGAAGCGCTTTTCGGCTGTATCTTTATTGTTGCTGACTTCTTCCGCGAACTTGCCGGCCTCGTTAGGATGGGCAGCCTGCTTCCCATCACCGTACATGTCCAGGGCAAAAGCCGTATAGCCCATATCCGCCAGCATTCGTGCCCGCTTTCGGGCATATTCGTTATGTCCCCACCACTCGTGGACTACCAAAACACCGGGACGCTTACCTTTAATGGTCTTGTCATAGGCGATGTATCCTTTTAGAACCTGGCCGTCGGAACGGTAGTCTATCTCTTGTGTATGCAATGTTGCACAAGCAGAAAGCAGGAAGGATAGCATTGCAACCATTATAACAGCTTTTAGTTTCATAGTGCACTCCTTTCTAAGCTGCTTCTTGCTCTTATCTTCCATATTCAGATTCTATCACTGGGCATGACCCAGTGATAATTTTAACATAAGAACTATCAGGAATCAAAAGCAGTGACCGGACATTTATCAACCTAATTTATCAGCCTGTGGATAGAGTTGACACTCTTTAATATTTAGGGCAATAATGATGCATGATTAAGTTTGAAAGACTGCCTGAAGATATACTCTCTAAGATTGCTGAAGGCAACAAGGTCCTTCTTGATGACGACAATGTCATATTTGCATATCTTTTCGGTGGACTTGCGGAAGGAAAGGTAACCCCCCTCTCTGATATAGATATAGCCGTTTTCCTGAAATCTGCTCACAAAGTTGCTGAATATAAACTCGGACTATTCGAGAGGCTTGCGGACTCTCTCGGCACCTGTGAAATTGATCTCGTAATCCTGAATACTGCGCCGATAAGCCTTACCGGAAGGATATTACAGAAAAAGCAGATACTTATTGATAAGGATCCACCCAGGCGTCATGTATTTGAGTCAGTATCATTTCGGAAATTCTTTGATTTTAAGAAAAAAGAGGATATGTATTTTATGAGGAGATACGGCATTGGTGGATAAAGCTGTGGTCTTGAGAAAACTATCAGAACTTGAGACATACTACGGGCAGATAAAAGAATTCGCAGATATAACTATTGACAATTATAAGAATGACTGGAAAACCCAGCGTATTGTCGAGCGGACACTTCAGATAATGATAGAAACATGTACAGATATTGCCAATCATATCATCTCTGACGGAGGAATGAGGCCCCCAACAACCTACGCTGACACATTCATGGTATTACTAGAAAATAAAATTATAAGCTCTGAGATGTTTGGAACGATGGAAAAGATGGCCAAGTTCCGCAATGTCGTTGTTCATCAGTATGAAAAAGTAGATGCAGAAATTGTCATCGTAATCTTAAAACGACGTCTTCAAGATTTTGATAGATTTAAAGACGTCATTCTGACCTATATGCAGGGCTTATCAGAAGGCAATAAATCCCCTGTGGTATAATCGAAATAGTCCTTATGTTTATCCCACCTTTGCGAGCTCTATAGTAACTTGTTTGATCCTGGATCTTCCTCAATTACAAACTTATCAAATTCAGTACCGATAAGCAGATTCTTTGCGATTACCTCATCTTTTTTCATGTTTAATCGTCAAACAAATTATGTTTTCTTTCGTTACTCCTGAGACTGCTGATCAAAGAATAGAAATGATAGGAACGAATGTCTTAGACAAAAAAACAAATTTATGAAGATTCAGGTCGAGTGCTATTGCGGATACCGGGGCGAAGAAACCCTGAGGTTAGACAGCAGTTTTTCAAAGACACGCTTACAAGAAGGAAGTTGTTTTATTATATTGCTTGCATATAAATTGTAACAGCTATTATTGTTATGCTATAGTACAGAAAATCAATCTGCCATCTTTTCAGATCTGTCATCATGATAAGGAAACAGAAAAATGGCTATCAAAAAAGAAGAGCACTCTGGAGGAGTTGACCGACCTCTCTATTTCTTCAAAAAAGGTCCTTGTATTTTAATAATTCTCAGGTAATAAGTCTGGTGTGGCAATCATTGCTCTTCCCGGTGATTGTGCCGTTTTCTTGTCGCAGCAAAAAGGTCATGAATAAAATGAGTGACGTGGTCAGAGCCTTTAACCTTTATGCGGACGATTATGACAGGTGGTTTGAAAGCCCTGAAGGAAAGACATTATTTAAATTCGAGGTTGAAGCTGTCAAAATGCTTATGAGTGGACTCAAGCCTCCTTTTCTTGAGGTTGGTGTCGGTTCCGGGAGGTTTGCAGAAGTAATAGGCGTAGAGTATGGAGTAGACCCATCTCCGGCTCTGCTTGAGAAGGCGAGAGCAAGAGGAGTTAAAGTAAATCTGGGGAAAGGTGAAGACCTTCCATACAAAGACAACAGCTTCGGAGGGGTATTCATACTATTTACACTATGTTTTTCAGATGATCCTGAAAAAGCCCTATGTGAGGCGAAGAGAGTCCTTAAATCAGGTGGAGGATTGGTCGTAGGAATTATCAACAGGGAAAGCACCTGGGGACGGCTTTATTCAAGGAAAAAAGCAGAAGGCCATCAGTTGTATAGATACGCCAGACTCTTTAGCCCGGCTGAGGTAATTGACTTGATTAGAAAAGTCGCCATGACTGTCGAGGGATTTTCATCAACACTCTTAAGACAACCCACTGAAAATCACGAGGGGGAGATAGTGCTGAACAGACTTCTGGATGGAGCTGGTTTTATATGCATCATAGCAAGAAAAAACTTGAACTCAGCAAGGTCATTACAAATGTTTTCAGCCCAGTCATAAAACAGCAGGACGAGTATTAAGATGCAGAAAATCATAATTGGCGACATTGACATTGATGTGGTGCGTAAGGTTATTAAAAATGTACATCTTAGCGTTTATCCGCCATTGGGCAGGGTGCGTATTTCCGCGCCATTACGCATGGATCTGGATACCATCAGGGTATTTGCCATTTCAAAATTGAACTGGATCAAGAAACATCAACATAGGATCCTCAGTCAGGTGAGAGAAGCTCCACGAGAATATATTTCAAGAGAAAGCCACTACTACCTGGGCAGGCGTTACCTGTTAAAAGTAATAGAACACAATGCCTCGCCGAAAGTGGCGATAAAGCATGAGACAATGGAAATGTATATTCGTCCAAATACCTGCGTTGGAAAAAGACGGGCTATTCTGTATGAATGGTACCGACAGAGGATGAAGGAAATTGTTCCTGGATTTATTGAACAGTACGAAAATGCTATGAAGGTTCAGGTGTCTGAGTTTGGCATTAAAAAAATGAAGACCAGGTGGGGTACTTGCGGAATACACGCAAAAAGAATCTGGCTGAATCTTGAACTGGCGAAAAAGCCAATAGAATGTGTCGAATATGTGGTTGTACATGAAATGGTGCACATGTTGGAACGACACCATAATGAAAGATTTATTGCCTTCATGGATAAGTATTTACCAAAGTGGAGATTTTACAAAGAGGAGTTGAACAGACGCCCACTACGCCATGAAAACTGGAGTTACTAACCGTGAAAAGAAGACACCACTATTTCATTAAAATTCCTGATAAAATAAGGAAATAATGTCCTGGGTCATTTATGCACTCATAACAGCCTTTTCCATTGCCACAGCCGATGCCATAAGCAAGAAGGCGTTAATCCGATCAAATGAGTATGTAATTGCCTGGGTCAGACAGGGGTACGCGCTTCCTTTTTTAACCGTTGCATTCTTTTTTGTTGATATACCCCCATTGGACAGGACTTTCTGGCTAACCCTTCTGATAGTAATCCCGCTTGATGTAACCGCAATTATTCTCTACATAAAGGCAATAAGCATTTCTCCCCTCTCTCTGACGATACCATTTATTGCACTAAGCCCTGTATTTGTAATCATAACTGCCTTTGTAATACTCGGCGAACTGCCGGATATTTCAGGTCTCATCGGCATATTGCTGATTGTGACAGGGGCTTACCTCCTTAATGTCAGGGCAACAAGGCATGGCGTGCTGGGTCCCATAAAGGCAATCAGGAGGGAGAAAGGGTCAGTCCTTATGATCATTGTTGCCCTTATATTCAGCTTCACCTCTACACTTGGAAAAGTTGCTGTACTGCACTCAAGTCCCCTCTTTTTCGCGGCCTTTTATCCCTTTATCCTTACTTTTATATTCACTGTAATTACAGGCTTCAAAGGGCAGTTATCGGGAATAATTGCCCGGCCTTGGATATTCCTCGGGATAGGGTTCTTTATGGCAATGATGATGCTCTCCCACTATCTTGCAATCAGTCTTACGGATGTTGCCTATATGATATCAGTCAAGAGGTGCAGTCTGCTGTTTAGTGTCATATATGGATGGGTGTTATTCAGGGAGATAAGTATTTCAGAAAGATTAATCGGCTCGGTATTGATGATTGCCGGGGTGGCCGCTATAACCTTATTTTAAATAACCCCCTTCTTTATGGCTAATGTAGTCTTTTTTATAAACCTCTCCCTTTCCTTTTTACCGGTTATCTCTTTCTTTGCCCTGTCTCTCATTTTCCCGATAGCCTTGAGTTTTCCTGCCAGTTCCGGTCCATATATCTTTTCCAGCTCCTTCCTTATCTCCTTTGCGAATGCAGGGCTTACCCCTCCGGTTGAAACAGCTATGAAAGCATGCCTCTTCTGAAAACAGAGGGGACAATGAA
>MHEI01000015.1:0-183 GCA_001805165.1 Nitrospirae bacterium RBG_16_43_11
TCTATTTAACTGTTATCTTTGTGATCTCCGAGAGAAGCACATCCTTAGGTGTCGTGGAACCCCTGAATCTGATAACCCCATCCCCGTCTATTATAATAACAGTCGGCATAAGTCTTTGCATATACTTCTTGTTCACATCCTTTGCAGGGTCTAACATATACGGAAAAGTGATCTTCGTCTTAA
>MHEI01000015.1:339-1970 GCA_001805165.1 Nitrospirae bacterium RBG_16_43_11
TGTACTGAGACAGAGTTACCTTCTCCCCTTTTATTGCAGTTAGGGAAAAGTCAGGAGCCTTATCTCCAACCATAGGTACGGTAGCAGCAAATGCAAGCCCTGCTACTATAAGAAGAAAACATGCTGTTACGCTTATCGCAAATAACCTTTTCACCATCTCTTACTCCTTTCATACTATATGCTATACCTGCATTATTAAATCGAAACGGCATAAAAGTAAAGCGAAAAAGTGAATTATGCATGTTGCATAAAAGTATGTAACGTGTAAAATATGGCGAGAATTTGCCTATATTCCGTAAAGTGAAGGGTATAATGGCTCGTCAGAAAAAAACAGGAAACAATAAAAGCTCCAACGGCGCCAACCTCGGCTTTGAGGAAAAGCTCTGGCAGGCGGCGGACAAGATGCGGGGACACATGGACCCTGCGGAGTACAAGCATGTCGTCCTCGGGCTGATCTTCCTCAAAGACATCCCCGGCTTTTGCAAAAACTCCGCCACAGAAGAAATCCGTGCCCATGGCTATGTTCTCACACCCGGCCGTTACGTCGGCGCTGAAGATATTGAGGATGACGGCGAGCCTTTTGATGCAAAGATGAAACGGCTTACGGCAAAGCTTGTGGCACAGTTTGCAGAGAGCGCAAGACTGGAGATACTGATCAAGAGAAACCTGAAGGGGATCGGTTTTTGAGAAATAAGGTATAGTAAAGTGTGATACGCCCTGATTTTATGTTTTAATTTAATAATCAAGAAGTTGCAGATTTGAGATCACAATTTGTGACCTCAAACAGGAGGTGCTGATGAAGGCTCTTATCCCTGTGGAAGTGATCGAAAGAAAAATCTATTTGATTCGCAGCGACAAAGTAATGCTAAGTGTAGATCTTGCGGAACTTTACGGCGTAGAGCCAAAGGTTTTGGTACAGGCTGTTAAACGAAATAGAGAACGGTTTCCGGAAGATTTTATGTTTCAGCTTACAAATCAAGAGTTTACAAACTTGAAGTCACAATTTGTGACTTCAAGTTGGGGCGGTATCCGTCGTGCTACTCCATATGCCTTTACAGAACAGGGTGTAGCCATGCTCTCAAGTATTCTTCGAAGCAAGCAGGCCGTTCAGGTTAATATCGCAATCATGCGTGCATTTGTCAAACTAAGAGAAATGCTGTCTACGCATAAAGAACTTGCTCATAACTTAGCGCAACTTGAACGAAAGATTGAAAAACATGACACTGAGATAAAAGTTATTTTTGATGCGATCCGTCAGCTCATGGCTGCGCCTGAACCGAAGGAAAAGAAAATCGGATTTCGGGTAAAAGAAAGTAAAGCACAGTACGGGGCATCAAGGTGAATATCAGCAAGGGTGAATTCCCTTTTGCTGCTACAAAACAGATCCCTTTCTTGATGGAAGAGTTCGAAAAAGGCCCACTCCGCAAGCACACGCCGTGCAAATTCAAATTCCTGGCACGCACTGTTCAGGCATTGGCAGAAGTGCATGTTGAATTGGTTCTTATTCATCCTTTCCGGGAAGGAAATGGACGGGTGGCGAGGATTCTTTCGACACTCATGGCAGTTCAGGCAGGACTGCCGATGCTGAATTTCAAAGATATTACCGGCAGGAAGAAAAAAGAATATTTTGT
>MHEI01000015.1:2027-9199 GCA_001805165.1 Nitrospirae bacterium RBG_16_43_11
ATCAAGTCTAAGGCCATTGAGATTTGATGCCCTCGACTGCAGAAGAGGTTATGACATTTATGATCAGTGAAGCTTCGTATTTTTTAGGGTCTTTTAAATACAGTTTGGTTTCTTTCAAGGATTTTTTTCGCATGATGTTATTTTAGCATAAGGCGGTAGCGGGATACAATTATGAATAATCGGCGAATTAGGGATTGGGCCTGTTAAAGAGCGGTTTTTTGTATCTTAAGCGCCTCTCTGTATACCTGATTTTTCGGAAGATTCAGGTCTTTTGAGACCTTGCTGACTGCATCCTTTAAACTGAGCCCTTCCTTCAGCATCAACATTTCAAGATAAGACTTCAAGTCTGCTATGTCAGTAATAATTTCTTCATGAGCGCCTTCTATTATTATGGTGATCTCACCCTTGAGGCTCTTTCCTTTAATTTTATCTATGACACCGGAAACCTTATCCCTTATGACCTCTTCAAAGATTTTGGTAAGTTCCCTTGTAAGGACTATCCTCCTGTCACCCAGAATTGCTGAAATGTCCTCAAGAGATGAAGATACCCTCCTGGGTGTATCAAACATGATAATGGTGCGTTTTTCTGATGCAAGTTCCTTAAGCCTTTTCTGCCGCGCCACTTTTTTTGCAGGCAGAAAGCCCTCAAAGACAAAGGCATCAGTTGGGAGTCCTGAGATGGAAAGTGCGGCTATAGATGCAGTAGGGCCCGGGATTGGTGTAATCTTTATATTCTCATCTATAGCCCTGTTGATAAGGTAATATCCGGGATCAGAGATACCGGGAGTTCCGGCATCAGAAACTAAGGCAATATCATTACCCTCTTTTAATTTGGCTATAAGTATTTCAGATTTTTCCTCTTTATTATGGTCGTGGTAACTGGTCCGGGGGGTATGTATATCGTAGTGGTGAAGTAATTTCTGAGTATGACGTGTATCTTCTGCTGCGATTATACGGACGTCTCCCAGAACTTTCAATGCCCTGAGTGTAATATCCTCAAGGTTGCCTATGGGAGTGCTGACTATGTAAAGGGTGCCGGTTTTAATCACTCTTGTCGAGTATTGCAATATACGGCAGGTTCCTGTATTTATCCTGATAATCGAGGCCGTAACCTATTATGAACTTATTTGGGACGGTGAAACCAATATATTCCATTGGTACCTCGTGCTTCCTTCTCTCAGCTTTATCAAGGAGGACACACAATTTTAAAGAATTGGGTCTTTTTGCCTGAAGTGTTTCATATATATACTCAAGGGTCAGTCCTGAATCAATGATATCCTCAACAAGCAGGACATCTTTACCCTCTATAGAGGAGGATAACTCCTGAATAATACTTATCGAACCGGAAGATGCAGACCTCTCTCCGTAACTCGATACCATCATGAAATCTACCATTACAGGAAGTTGAATATTTCTTACAAGATCGGCAAAGAAGGTATATGCCCCTTTAAGCAGGCAGATCATTAACAGATCTTTTCCTTCATAATCAGCAGTTATCTTAGCCCCCAGTTCCCTGATCCTCTTTTCTATTGCCTTCTGTGTAATGAGCGGCTTGCCGAAGATACGTTCCATGCCAACCTTCCTTTCTGATTACATAGTATTTGTGAGCCTGAGGTTTATTATGTTATCTCAGGTTCGTCATGCCTTAAGAGTTTGGCAAACAGGAGGGAGTTCTCAATAGCAATGCCAATGTGACTTCCTATTGACGACAGCATCTCTTCTTCTCTTGATGTCAGCGCCTTGATATTCTTGTAAAGAAGAAACATTATTGCCGGTACCTTGTCTTTTGATTTAAGCGGTATCCCAACAATGGATATGAAATCTTCTTCAGATATACTGATATTCTAAAGCCGGTCATCTACTGTAATATTCTCTGAAGCCCACATCTTGCCATGATTGATAATCTTGTCTCCGATAAACTCAAATATCTCAGACATCTTCTGTTCACGTGCGGTGGTTAAATCAATGCCCTGTGACGCCACTATTGCAAATCTCCTCCGTTTATTGTCAAGCATCCATATAGCACCCGCTTCAGCCTTCATTACCTCAATCAGGGTCTTTAATGACTCTGTAAATGTCATGTCAAGGTCAAGGGACTGGTTTAAAGTTGTAACAGTAGAATAGAGAATGGATATCTCTTCATTTCTCTGCTCAAGCTCCCTTGTCCGTTCTTTAACCATCTCTTCGAGCTTTATATAGAATAGCTTCAGTTTCGATGCCATATCATTAAATTTAGATGCAAGGTCTTCTATCTCATCTCCTGTTGTCACTGTTATCCTGTAATCGAGGTCACCTGTACCCATTAGCTCTGCGCCCTTCTGCAGCTCTCTTACAGGTCTGACAATCTTGCCGGCAGTAAGATATGCGAGGATTGCAATAAGGCCGGCGCCTGCAAGACCCGCAATTCCAATACGGAGGAGGAGGGAGTATACAGGCATAAATGTTTCACCCGGATCCTGGCTCGTAAATACATACCAGCGCTTTCCGTCTATATTTTCCTTTCCAAGGGCTGCGGTAATCTTAACAGGTGCATAACCTACTATTGATTGTCTTCCACGGTAAGTCACATCTGCCCTTGTAGTAACCCATCCTGATTGCTCCTTTGATATTTCCTGAAGAAGTCCCTTATCAAGTTGAAGCTCCTTAGTACCGGTAGCAGGAGAAAACAGAATTGTCCCATCAGAGTTGGCGAGCATGACATTATCAGTAGTTCCGACCTTCGTGGCGGCAACAAATTTTAAAAAGGAATCAACATTATGTGACATAAGGATGACGCCAATTGCCTTGCCGCTTTTCATAACAGGAGTTGCTATGTCAAGGGTTTTAACGCCGAACTCTTCGTTCAGATATATGTCGCTGACATAGGTACTCCCGATACCATTGTTATAAGCAGAACGCCACCACTTCTGACTGCCATAGTAGTAATGACGGGGCTTTTCTGTTGCGCCCACTACAGCCCCCTTCTCATTCGTGATCAATATAATGTTGTGGATGCCCTTCTCACCGCTTGCGGCAAAATCTTTGAGATAATTGGTAGCCCTGTTATTTAACACCTCAAAAAGATAGGCATTAACGCCAACACCTCCGGTCCATCTGGCTTCTATTTCCTGTATCCTCTTCTCGATTTCCTGATTTGTGGCTCCCTCATAGATAAGATTTGAATCTTCTATAGCGGAGAGAACGCTTTGTGCTGATACAAGTAATTTGGACTCTTCGATGTGATGTTCGATAGAGAGGTCAATAGTACTGCTTACTGTTTCAGCAAGCTCACGGAAGGTTCCGCCTATACTTGTCTTCAGTGCAGTACGGCCGGTGACGTACACTACTATCAGTACGATCAAGCCTGCAGCAAAACTGACTGCAAGGATAGATGTGATAAGCCGTTTTTGCAGGCCTGATTTCTTCATACGAAGATCCCCACCCTCACTCCTTCGCCTTCTCTCAGGACAGGCCTTCCCCTCTCCCTGAGGTTACCTCACCCTGCCGGACGACATGGTCCTTTCTGAGAAGGACGAATCTGTCAGGCCGGTATTAATTTCAACATCGCTGATATTCAGGATGGTCTGGACGTCAGTCTTGACATTAGTAAGGACGACCTTTTCCCAGACGTATGCATCTTTTATCTTCTTCCAGGTAATAAGCTGTTTCTTAAGCAATGCCCCGTCAGTATCGTAATAGTCTATACGTTCTTTGAGGAAATCATTCTTTTTTATCCATTTAACAACTTTACCGTAAGTGTAGTTAGGAACTTTAACCTTTGGCGTACTTTCTACAACATAGTATTGTTGATTTTCTATGGTTTCCTCACGCAGCAGTTTGTGTTTGTCCAGAGATACATCCCTCGGTATCATATCAGAAGGTTTCAGATTAGCGCCGCTGAATATCTCATCCGGGTGTTCAGGAAGCTTCTGGACTTTCCTCAGAATAGGAAGGTATATCCACAAATCCTCCGGTTTTTGTTGTGGTGATGCCTTATAAGTCCATACCATAAATGCTGTGCCCTTTGTGTCCGGGGGATATTCGTGGAATACAAGTACCTTGGAGTCAATATCGGATTCCTTTGGATAGTTTTTCCAGTAGCGCCGTAATACTACCTTCCTCTCTGCCCCGTCAGCCTCCCGGATGATAAAGGTGAGCTTTGATTGTTGATCGGAGCCAGGATGAACATCTTCTGATTTTGCAGCAATCTGATCAGACGTGAGTTCACCATATGATGGTGTTGTTACAGACAAAACGGATATACTTACTAACAGCCAAAAACCAAGAAATAGAGTTCCTCTTTTAAACACGGTTATATTCTCCTTTCAGTAGATAAAATTGACCCATTTTAACGTATTATTTCTTCATTTACAAGGTATTTTCACCACCGGTATCAATCAATAATATATCATTCCACAATATTTTTCTATCTGAAGTAACATTGTATTGGTAGCTGTCAAATGGTTTACCGAGCCATTTCATCCGCTCTGCTGCTTTCATTCCGCTTGTAGTACAGCCAATAGCTCTGACCTTGTTTTTATTTAATACCAGTAAAAGTTCTTTTTGCTGCTTGTTACTATTACCTGAATCCTCCTCGTATTCCTGCTCAACTTCTCTTATAATGTTCTCAAGTTGATGCTGTATCAATTCATCCAAACTCGAACGAATATCAATTCCAACATCATAGAGCATATTATATCCCAGTGTCTTTAATAAATAATCTCTTATCAATTGTGTATGACAGGGCAACACTTTTCCCATGTCATTAATTTCTCTGAGGCCTATACGGGTGAACTGCCTTATTTTCTTTTCCCTTCGAAGCTCTATTTTATATGAGAGGGATTCATTATACTCATCTTCAGTAAGAAGCTTATGCCTGAGTAACAGCTTCAGCACTAACTGCCTGCGATTTATCACTTTTTCAAAATTCTTATACGGGTTATAGGAGGCAGGGTTGCGGAGCATTGAGATTAGAAAGGCAGATTCAGAAGGATTAAGGGCGATTGCATGCTTGTCAAGGTAAAATCTGGATGCAAGCTCTACCCCGTATATCCCGTAGCCCCATCCAACTTCGTTCAGATATAACTCGATGATCCTTTCTTTTGGAAGCAGTTTTTCCAACCGTCTTGCAAGAAAATACTCTTTTATTTTACGAGAAATTGTTTTTTCATTTGAGAGAAAGACATTCTTTGCTACCTGTTGCGTAATCGTACTCCCGCCTCTTACCCACTGCCACACCCTGAGGTTGTCTTTTACAGACTCCCACGTCTGTCTGTAATCAATCCCGCTGTGCCGCATAAAGTAAGGGTCCTCAGTGGCGATCAGGGCTTCCCGCAATGCTGTTGATATGCCTGAAAGCGGTACCCATATCCGGTTTTTATCTTCCCTGAATATTATCAGGGCCTTTCCATCCTTGTCATATATTATTGTTGCGGCATCGTGTTTGAAATTTCTTATGACACTGTCATCAGGAATTTCCTTTGATAACTTGTAGACCCATAGTCCTGTACCTGCAACTATAACAACCAATATCGTTATAAGGGTAAGCAATAAAGAGAAAAGGGTTTTCATTAATCTTATTATTGTAAATAATAAGACGTGTATTTTCAACTACCGGAAAGTCATCTTTTTTACTTGACATTCTACGGTCTGTAGAATATATTTACGCATATATGCTTTATAAGGCAATATTCATTTCTCTCTTGACCCTGCTGCCTGCTACCTGCTGCCTGCTGCCTCCCACGACAGTTTTTGCTGAAGACACTCTTATTCTTAAACAAATCATCAGGGAGGCAAAAGAAAACAATCCCGGAATTAACGCCCTTCGTCAGAATGTGAAGGCTAAGGAGGCGAGGGCCAGGGCAGAAGGGGTACTGGATGATCCAACACTCAGGATAGAGATGATGGATTTGTCAAGGGAAAACCCCTTTCCAACACCTGGCAATGCTATGCAGACGCGGTACGAGGTAAGCCAGATGCTGCCATATCCCGGCAAGCTTCAGTTGGGAAAACGAATTGCATTATTAGAAGTCATAATGTCAGAGGCCGAAGTAAGGGCAAAGGAACTTGAGACCATTACAATGGTCAAGGAGGCATTCTATGAGTATCTGCTGTTGGATGAATCAATAAAGACACTTGAAGAGTTAAAAGGATTGTTATCCAATATGATCAGAATTGCCGAGACCAAATATGCCATTGGCGACGTATCCCAGCAGGACGTCATAAAAGCCCAGGTCGAACTGACCATGCTTTTAAGCGAAGTGATTGAGCTTGAAGCGGAAAAGAATGTAGTTCAGACAGAAATGAAGTCCATATTAAACAGGCCGCAGGATGATAATACCCTTTTTACTTCATTAGAAGAATTACCGAAAGAAAGAGTTAAGTTGCAGCTTGGCGACCTGACAAATAAGGCACTTGAAGTTAATCCTATCCTCAAAATTATGAGGTATGAAGCGGAAGTTAAAAAGATTGAGGTTGAACTTGCCAGGAAGAACTATTACCCTGACTTTATGCTGGGGATAGCGCCGATTCAGCGGGACGGAAGGTTCGATGCCTGGGATGCCATGTTTCAGATAAACATCCCTGTGTGGAGGGTAAAGTATAACAACCAGGTAGAGGAAGGTCTGAATATGGCTGATGCAATCAGGTCAAAACTCAAAGCAGAAGAGAACATGATAAACGCTAAGGTCAAAGAGGGCGTGGTTAAGGCAGAGACTGCTGACAAGATCAGGACCCTCTACGAGACAAGCCTGCTTCCGCAGGCAGAGCTCTCCTTTGAATCAGCCCTTAAGAACTATCAAAGCGGGAAGGTAAACTTTCTCATGCTGCTGGATACAGAGAGGTTGTTGAAAAAGACAAAGATAGATTATATAGGCGCAGTAATTACTTATTATAAGCGATTGGTATCGTTAGAGCGTGTAGTTGGCGAGGAGTTGCTTTAATGGGGATTTTCATATGAAAAAAAATAGTCCATCTATAATTCTTGCAGCAGGCTTAATTATCGGTATTGGTATCGGTGCGCTTATGATGTTCTATGTAATACCTGCAGGCGTAAATATGAAAACCGGCACTGTAACAAAAGAGAAAAAGATTTTATTTTACCGTAGTCCTATGAACCCATCTGCTACCTCACGAACACCAATGAAGGATGACATGGGAATGGACTATGTACCTGTTTATGAAGGTGAAAATGA
>MHEI01000016.1:0-240 GCA_001805165.1 Nitrospirae bacterium RBG_16_43_11
ACGCTTAAGCAGGATCATCTGTCTCTTTATATCATGGGAATACTTTATGATCTCCGGATCCTCAATAAGATGCCCTAAGTTATCCTTTATCTGCTGAAGTGTTAATGTATCAGTAAAAAGGGGTTCATTGGCTACAGGGATATACATCGTTTGAGATCCTGAAGCAAGTTCAGGATGACAGGATTTGGGTGTTTCATTAAACGACAGACCTATACCTTTTATCACGGCGGTCATCGGGCC
>MHEI01000016.1:333-6790 GCA_001805165.1 Nitrospirae bacterium RBG_16_43_11
CATCTCTTGAAGAAGATGCCGGGGTAAAGTGCTTCAGCAGGTTTGAGAATTCCAGTTCCCGGAATATTTCGATTATCTTATTGTTGTCAGGGGACTTAATCTTAAAATCTTCATAATCAATATTTAACGGCAATCCAGTGTTAATAATTGCCAGCTCCCTGCTGAGTCTCGCCATCTCTCCCTGTTCCTGTAAAAGACCCCGGAGTTTAGGCTTCTTCACTTCATCCAGATGCCCCAGCAGATTCTCTATGGTGCCAAATGCAGAGACCAGCTCTTTTGCTGTCTTCTCTCCGATTCCAGTGACACCTGGTATATTATCAATGGAGTCACCCATAAGCCCCATGACCTCTGCTACCCTGGACGGACCAACACCAAACCTCTCAACCACATCCGCCTCACCATAGAACCTGTCCTTCATGGGGTCATATACCCGGATATGAGGTGTAATAAGCTGAAACATATCCTTATCGCCTGTGACAATTATTACTTCATAACCATCCGCTTCCCCTTTTTTTGAAACAGTGCCTATGACATCATCCGCCTCATATCCTTCCAATATAAAGAAAGGGATATTAAACGCCGCGACTACCCTGTGGATATACGGTATCTGCACTGAGAGTGCATCAGGCATCTTTGGCCTCTGAGCCTTATATGACTGAAAGAGATCATGCCGCTTTGTCGGACCTTTGGGATCAAAGGCGATGGAAAGCAAATGGGGCTTTTTCTCATTCAATATCTTCAACAGCATGTTTATAAATCCGTATACGGCATTCGTAGGAAGGCCCTTTGAGTTTGAGAGCCTCCTGATGGCAAAGTATGCCCTGTAGATAAATGAACTGCCATCAATAAGATACATTTCTTTCATTTCTTCTTTCATGTCTTCTTTCATATATGGCCATTGTAAATCTTTTGTTTATCCTTGACAATACAGACGCCTTGCCGATAGTATTAAACTTCGATATGAACCGGACAAGAATCTTAATATTTGTATCAGCGTTGTTTTTTATACTCTTCATTTCAATCGGCAATATATTAACTGCTGAGGAATCGTCAGACAGAGATACGGCAGCAGGAGTGCTACCACCAGGGGAATCCGCAGGACCGCTGCCACCGGCTGAATCTACTGTACCTCTGTCTCCTGCTGAGTCCACTCAGCCGATCCCGGCACCTGATTTCTCCGCCCCCCTTCTATTTTCAGAAGGGACTTTCTTAATACAAACCCCTTTTGTGAAAAAGGCATTGGTTGTTGGAATGGATAAATGCCGGGAGTGTCATGAAGACGCTTCTGTTCAATGGGATAACACTATTCATGCAAAGTGGAAACCAAGTTTTACAAAACCGGAAAAGGCAAAAGATATAAAAAAAACGGATTGTGAAACATGCCACGGACCCGGAAGCCTCCATATTAACGACACCAAAAACCGCATGAACATAGTATCATTTGGAGCAAAGTCTTTTCATACAAGAGAAGAACAGAATGCCGTCTGTCTCAACTGTCATGAAAAAGGTGGAGTCTACCACTGGAAGGGAAACTCACATGGGAGGAACCTGCGTTGTACTGACTGCCATCATGTCATGGATAACCTCTCCAAACGGGGACTTCTGAATGATACTTCAGAAAGGGATATATGTTTAAGGTGTCATGTTCAGAAAAAGAAAGATATATTGCGTTCTCCTCATTTATCTCATGATGAAGCGAAGATGACCTGTTCCACATGTCATGCACCGCACGGATCTGACACACCGGGCATACTTACTGCATCATCAGTTAATGAGAACTGTTTTAAATGCCATGCAGACAAGCGGGGGCCTTATCTGTTTGACCACCTGCCGGTGCAGGAAAACTGTCTGCTCTGTCATGTGCCTCATTCATCCATGAACAGGGCATTACTGAAGATGAGACAACCATTCCTATGCCTTGAGTGTCATTCAAACCTTCCAAGGACAGGAACGGATCCTGCAAAGCCGAATTATATGCCTGACGCCCACGATGTCCTGAATCCAAGGAGCCGCTACACGTATAACAAGGGGTGCACTAATTGTCATCCTATGATCCATGGTTCAAGGCATCCTTCAGGCGCAAGACTACAACGATGAAAAAAATATTGTTTTTATTTCTTACAACATTTTTGATTTTTAATACAGCCTTTGCGGAGGAAGAAAATAAGCAACCCCCTCCCCTTAGTCCCCTCCCGCAAGGGGAGGGGAAATTAAAAGGCACACCAGCGCTGCCTCCTCCTGAAACTGAGGTTCCTCCTGTGATGGAAGGGGATGCGGCAGAGGAAACGCCAGGAAACATAGCAGTGCTTCCCCCTCCCTTGACGGGAGGGGGTGAGCATGTCCTGAGTGAAATCGAAGGAGGGAAGGGTGAAGGTGAAGAAGAACTGCCCTACACTCCTGCAGGACAGGTGGAACAGCCAGAAGAGATACTGTTTACTCCCGTACCAGAGGAGGTATTGTACAGTCCGGTAAGGGAGCCGGAAAAACTTCGCGGGAAATTTCATGCAGAGGTAAATTCAACCTTTCAGATTGTTGACCTGGACACTAACTCATCAAAGGCTCAGGAATACAGGAAACTGACAGATGGTTTTTATATCAGAGACTTTGCCCTTCAATATGAAACACAGGAGCATGAAATACACAGCGCCTTCAGAAACGTCGCACCTCTTTTTAATATTATTGATGACGGCCATGGGGATTTAAATTACAGGAGATATGGGATTATTGATGTTAATCTCAACATCAACAAATTCCTTCACGACTACACTAATGATGCAGAATCTCTGTTTACCCCTGTAAACCCATATACATACAGAATACCGGAATCAGCTACTGGAGCAACATCCTTTGACGCCTCAACCCGGAGGGATAACTATGACCTCAAAGTCAGATTAACACCAGGAGACCGGCTTACTATTACCACTTCACTATCAGTTGAGAACAGGGAAGGTAGAAGGCCGATAACTCTGGAGAACCTGACCATATCTGCAGTAAATCCTGCAGCAACTCCTACGGCAATTACAGAGATCGCAGAACCAACTGATTTCACCTCTGCATCAATCGCCCTTGGTCTTGAATATTCAGACGATATTATTGACATGCAATTAAACAACAATGTACAGGTATTTGCTAACAAACGGCCAGATCAAATCATATGGGATAATCCCTGGCAATCAGGGGCTTACGGAAGCGCCAGAACTGCTGACGACTATACTGTTCATACCCTCTCATTCAAGCCATCAATCAGATTATCGGATAATATAAGACTGGTGAATTCACTATCGTACAGCAGGGTTACAAATTCCATAAATCTTGCCCCATTCACAACTGTAGATGGTGTGGGGGGTACATTTCAGAGGGATGTCCTTGATCCTGATGTAAGGAGCCTTAATGTCTCATCAACACTGACAACAATGTTATTCCCTGATATAAGGCTTAATGTAAAATACAGATACTACGCATATGAGAACGACACGCCTGAGATAGAGGACCCGCCGGCATATGTCATGCTGGATGGCAGCAGCATTAAATATTCAAGGAACCCGCGGTATACATCTAACATTTCAAGGAGTCTCGGCATTGATGGAAACTGGTATATAACAGACAGACTTTCCATTGATGCAGGGATAGAAGACAAAGGCATGCCGAGACGTGAACGGGAGGTGAAAGACCAACATGTTGAGAGTGCCTTCATAACTGTTAATTCTGTATTATCTCAGACACTATCAGCCCTGATTGGTTACAGGTATGAGAGAGCGAGGGGAAATTATGATACGACCTATTATAAATCCATTTATGATCCCGATCCCCTCAATGATGTAAACCAGCACCAGCTTATGCGTGCCTTTGATCTGTCTGAGTCTGATACTCAATCAGCAAAGACCGGCATTAATTTCTTACCTTGGGATATTCTGAATCTGAGTGCATCTCTCTCAGTAAAAATGGGAGAACACACTGACGTAATAATAGGAAGGAGAAGCTCTCAGGCAGAGTCAGCATCCATATCAGCAGAGTTAGCTCCATTTAAGTACCTCCAGTTTTATTCTCACTATTTCCATGACAGGACCACTATCGAAAGCAGGTATTCCTGGACATATGACAGCACCCTCTCTGGCTCTGAATTTTACCCTTTTGAGTCAGATCCGCTCTATCCGGGCTTTATCAATCCAGTCTCCGAGACTATAGAAGATACTTCAAACAATTATGTCATAGGATTTGATTTTGATGCATATGAAAAAATATTTTTAACCGGAAATTACAGCAGGTATAAGTCCACAGGTACAAGTGTCAGCATGCCTGCTGTCAGCAGTGCTACTGATTCATATGAATTGAAAATATCTTACCGGCCCGGAGGGAAGGCTTATAATAAACACCTTTCATTCATGCAATTAAAAGATTTAAGAATAAGCGCCGGCTATTATTCCGAGACATATACGCGAAATGATTATGCACTGGATTTCCCTGACCCTGTTGATGAAATTGTTATAAGCGATCCCCAGGATATATTCCTTGGTATCAGGGAACCTGCTTACAGATTAAACATATTTTCACTCACGCTTGGTTTTTATTTCTGATTATGCTTGTTTATTAGGAAATACGCCATTGAAATAACATTTTGCTCTTGACTTGTTATATCCATTTCATTAGAATTTCAAGTAATGTAACTACGAGATGACACTTTCCTTTAATAATAACAGATGAAAGGAGGTGATATTGTATGACGAAAGCTGAATTTGTTGATGCTATACAGAAGGGTGCAAAGGGGATGACCCTGAGCAAGAGGGAGACAGAGGAACTTGCCGATTGTATGTTTGAAGTATTATCCAAGTCCTTAAAGAAAGACAGGCGGTTTGTTTATCCTGGATTCGGAACTTTTTCAGTCAGAAACCGCAAGGCAAGAACCGGAAGAAACCCGCGTACCGGTGAGGCAATAAAGATAAAGGCAAGCAAGACCATATCCTTTAAACCAGCCCCAAAGCTAAAGAATATGCTGTAAGTTATAAAACGTAAAGTAAACGGGGGGAGGGTATTATGCCCTCCCCCTATTTTTTTCCGGGAACCTTCTGCCAGTCTTCCATGAATTTCCTGATGCCAATATCAGTAAGAGGATGCTGGGCCAACTGAAGTAAGACTTTAAACGGTATTGTTGCAACATCTGCACCTATCATTGCGGAATCTACTACATGAACAGGATTCCTGATACTTGCAACGATTATCTCAGTAGTGTAACCATAGTTATCAAATATAGTCCTTATCTGACCAATCAACTCCATGCCGGCATAAGATACATCATCCAGACGACCGACGAAGGGACTCACATACGATGCTCCTGCCTTGGCTGCAAGGAGCGCCTGTGACGCCGAGAATATAAGGGTGACATTGGTCTTTATATCTTCCTGAGAGAGTGTCTTTACAGCCTTTAAACCTTCAGGCGTCATGGGTATTTTAACTACAATATTCTTATGTATAGAACTCAGTTCCCGAGCCTCTTTTACCATACCACCGGCATCTAAGGATATTACCTCTGCACTGACAGGACCATCTACAATAGAACAGACCTCTTTGATAAGTTCTCTGAATTCCCTGTTCTCCTTAGAGACAAGCGAGGGGTTAGTTGTTACCCCGTCTATAAGTCCGAGGCTTACAGCCTCTTTAATCTCAGCGATGTTTGCAGTATCAATAAAAAATTTCATTTCCCCTCCTTTTTTTTAGTGCAAAATTTAATTTGAGGTTCCTGCAAAAGCCCCAGTTTTGTCATTCCCGCAGGGATTCTGAGCGGGAATCTGGTTCTAAGTGCTTGAAAAACCATATCCGTACCTTATTTTAGTGTTTTATCCAGCAATTCTATCGTGTGTACAACACGCAGGGACATCCCTTCCCTGTTCAGTGAATCCTCTATATGAATCTTGCAACCCGGACAACCTGTCGCTACTACATCAGCACTGCTGCGCCTGATGCTTTCGGCCTTTCTTGTCCCTATATCTGAAGCAAGATCATAGTGATTCAGGCTGAATATGCCTCCAAAACCACAGCAGGCATCGGCCTCATCCATTTCAACGAATTCAACATCACTGATAGACCTCAGAATCTCCCTCGGAGACTGATATATCCCAAGCCCTTTCTTAAGGTGACAGGGATCATGATATGTTACCTTAATTTTATGTCCCGATGCAACCTTATTTATATCTGAGTTTTTGCTCGAAAATCCCGACTCAAATCCCCCCTCGCCCCCCTTTACTAAAGGGGGGAACCTGTTTTCCCCCTTTGAAAAAGGGGGATCAAGGGGGATTTTCATCGTCCTTTGTGAGCCCAGAACAGAGGATTCAGGATTTTTGTTATGCACAAATTCATGTATATCTGTAATCTTCCCTGAGAAGCTTTTTACCTTTTCAGAGTTGCCATTCATCAGGTGGCTGAGCAATACAGGATATTCCTTTTTGAGCGTATGCCCGCAGGT
>MHEI01000017.1:0-1013 GCA_001805165.1 Nitrospirae bacterium RBG_16_43_11
AGGTACGTTTATCAGACCCGTATAATCTTTTTGGCCGCAACAGGGAAGCTATAACCGAGGCGTATCCCGGTGATATAATAGGATTTGTTACAAAACTGGATTTTCGTGTCGGGGACACGATCAGTCTTGATCCTGCCCTGGTTTTTGAGGAAATTCCAAGATTTGCCCCGGAATGTTTTGCTTTCTTACATAACACAGTACCCTCAAGTTATAAGGCTTTCCGTAAGGGTCTGGAACATCTTCTTGCTGAAGATATTGTTCAGGTCTATTTTCTTCAAAACTCAAGTCATGCAACTCCTCTTTTAGGGGCGGTAGGACCATTACAATTTGAGGTTATGCAGTTCCGTCTTAAAGACGAATATAAGGCGGAATCCAGACTTGAAATGATGCCGTGGAAGATTTTAAGATGGCTGGAATCCTCTTCAGAGGATGAAGTTTTAAAACAACGTTTGCCTCAGGAAGCGGCATTGGCGACAGACGACCAAAACCGAAGGGTTATTCTTTTTCAAACGGACTGGAATTTGAAATATTTCTCAGAAAAAAATCCTTTGATAAAATTTTTCGATACGCCTCCTTAGCCATTCTGTGCTTTTATTTTTTCCTGGTCCCCTCATACAATTCATACTCAAGTAACCTACATTCAATGGCGCCGTTAAAAAATGGCACCCTTCTGTTTGCCTTCAACCCCACCTTCTTTGCCAGATCAGGATTTCCTGTAAATATATATCCTGTATAGCCCCTGCACTTCTGTTTCAGGAAATCGCCTATTCCCTTGTACACAGCCTCAAGCCCTTTGACCTCCCCCATTCTTTCTCCATATTCGGGGTTGAGGATTACTGTACCGCTGCCGTCTGGAATTGATGTTTCGGAATAATCACATACGGCAAATTCAATGAACTGCTCCACGCCGGCCATAGCAGCATTCTTCTTTGCTGCCTCAACTGCATCTCTCCTGATATCAGTGGCAATGATCCTGCAATCCAGTGTCTTTTTAGCTGTTTTTATTGCCCGGG
>MHEI01000017.1:1029-2339 GCA_001805165.1 Nitrospirae bacterium RBG_16_43_11
GAGAGATTGGTTAAATCCCTTCAGATGCATGAATCCGAAATTATCCCTTAATCCCCCTGAAGCCCTGTTCAGGCCTGCCAGGGCGGCCTCTATGGCAAGGGTGCCGCTGCCGCACATTGGATTGATGAAGTGGCCGCTCCCGTTCCATCCTGTAGCCCGTATAACAGCAGCCGCAAGGGTCTCCTGCATGGGCGCATGCATCGGGATCTTTCTATAGTTGCGTCTGGAGAGTGGTTCCCCTGATGTATCAAGGTATATGGAGCACTCCTCATTCTTCCAGTAGAGGTTCACGACAACCCCATTTTTTTCGTGTCCTGAATCAGGGCGCTTCCCGCACTTTATTTTGATCCTGTCGACAATCGCATCCTTGCACCTTACATTTGCAAACAGTGAGGTTGTGATGGTCGGATTATCCACACTCGATGTCACGCAGACATATTCATCCCTGTCAATATAATCCTCCCATTCTATGTACGATGCAGCACGATAGAGGTCATCAGCATCTCTTGCGCTGAATTCCCTGAGGAGAAAGAGGACGCGATGTCCTGTACGGAGCAGGAGATTCAGCCGGAGGGTATCGTCCATAGTCCCCTCGGTCTCAATGCCTGCGACAGTTTCAGAGGTTACCGGGAATCCCAGCAGAAGGAGTTCTTCCCTCAAAAAAGGGGTTATTCCCTTTGCACAGGTAATCAGGATTTTGTTTTTCCGCATGGGGATGTGTCCCTGATTTTTCAGCCCGATTTTTCAGAATAATTTGGCGTCCCCAGGGGGATTTGAACCCCCGTTTGCGCCGTGAAAGGGCGACGTCCTGGGCCGTACTAGACGATGGGGACGCAATGATGAGCCGCGATGGATTCGAACCATCGACACCCGCCTTAAAAGGGCGATGCTCTACCAACTGAGCTAGCGGCCCATGAGATGTTCAGAACATATGTTTATATCATTTACTACTTATTGCTGTCAACAATTTTCAGTAAATCGCAAAACAGGATTACTGAGTGCCGCTGTTCCTCGGTTTCCGGTCTATCTGCTCAAGTACCGGTATATCTTCACCGCCTGTAACACCAAGCTCCTTAAACTTTCTGACAGAAGGGAGCACGCGCAATTCAAGCGAACCGATTACCTTGTTGTACACATCAACACTCCTGCCTATTGCAGTTCCAAGATCATCAAAGTGTCCTACTATTGTACTTATCCTTTCGTACAGTTCTTTGCCGAGCACACCTACCTGCCTGGCGTTAACCGTAAGCTGCTCCTGCCTCCAGCCATAGGCTATAGCCCTGAGGAGGGCAATAAATGTAGTCGGAGTA
>MHEI01000017.1:2354-6966 GCA_001805165.1 Nitrospirae bacterium RBG_16_43_11
TTTTGTATACCATCCTCTATCAGTGTGCTGTCCATTTCAAGTGCAGGACTTAAAAAGGACTCTCCCGGAATAAAGAGGACAACGAACTCAGGGGACTTATCAAACTGACTCCAGTATTCCTTTGAAGCAAGTTTGTTCATGTGCGCCCTTACGTGTTGTCTGTGTCTCTCCATCTTCTCTCTTCTCTCTTCTTCAGTGTTGACAGATATGGCATCAAGATATGCCTCAAGCGGCACCTTTGAATCAACAACGATCTCTCTCTCCATAGGGAGATGAACTATCATATCCGGTCTTACTCTCCCCTTCTCTGTATCTACAGATACCTGTTCAGTAAAATCACAATGCTCTGACATACCTGAAAGCTCTGCCACCCTTCTTAACGTAACCTCACCCCATCTTCCACGCACCTGCGGTTTTCTCAATGCGGTAACGAGGTTGCTTGTCTCTTTCTGGAGTTGTTCCTGGGTAGAGGCCAGTGACTTCAACTGTGATTCAAGACTGCCGTAAGCCTTGTTCCTGTTCTCCTCTATTGATCTTATCTGCTCATCAAACCTTTTCAATGCATCGTTCAATGGTTTTATCATCCCATCCATGGCAACCTGATGCTCGCCGAGCTTACCCTTGGTATCAGATACTATGCGGCTTAGATTTTCAGATGCGAGTTTCAGGAAATCCTCGCTGCTGCTCTTTAGTGCAGCAGATGACAGGGCATTAAATGTGTTGGTCATCTCCGCCTTCATAGTTTCTATCAGCTTTCTCTGACCTTCAAGATTCTCCTGCGAAGCCTCAAGTCTTGTGAGAGCCTCAACTTTAGACCGTCTTTCAGATTCAAGTTCATTCCTGAGCTTATTAATCTCTGAGTCCTTATGTTGATTCTGCTGACGCAGTTCGTTAACAACTGCCTCTGCACTCCGGGCCTTTGCTTCAAGCCCTGACAACCTGACAGAATGTTCTGCCTGAAGTTCTGCTATCTGCCTTGAATGAGTTTCCTGCAGTTTTGTCCGCGCTAAGAACCACGCAATCCCGCCGCCGATTATGGTTCCGATTATTATGTAGATTATATTATTCATGATATGTTCAGGGGATTTTCACAGGTCGAGGGATTTGATCTCGTTCTCAATCACCACAACCTTTTCCGCTAAGCCCAGCTCCATGTAAAGATCAAGCAACCTCTCAAGAACAGCCATCCTGGCAGATCTCGTAACCACCATTTCCTTTGCCCTCAAAAACCACCTTTCAGCAGATAACTTTTCACCGAGACTATACATTGCATCACCGGCATTTATAATAACCCACATCTCTTCAGGAAATCGCATGGTATTCTCTTCTATCTGCATGATGGCCTCTTCTTTTCTGCCTGCATCCGCCAGGATGCAGGCAGTATCCCTTAGAAAATTCTGAGGCTGGCTTGATAGCCCGGCAAACCATCTCCCTATGTTTACCGCTTCATCTGTCAAGTCATGCTGCGATAGTTCGTGCGGAATACTGAGCAGGAACCCATCGAAATCATTGCGTGCATACCATGTAATTTCATTATAGAGATCAACATCCGGGCTGCCGTCTTCTTTCAGAAGCTTATGGTAGAATTCCCGTACACGTTCATAAACATTCAAAAGGAAATATTGTCCATGCTCTTCAGTACTCTCCTCATAAGTATTGATAACGTCATCAATGAATTCAGCCAGGATCTCAGGAGTCCTCTTCTCATGACCTAAATGCCTCTTCCAGAGTTCAAAAACAGCGCTATAAAGAAAGGTATCTTCATCTGCACTCCTCTCACCATACATATAGGCCCAATTGCCTGCAAGCATCTCAGGCGACCCGGCCCTCATTGCATCGGCCTTGAAATCATCAATAGTAATTTCAATGCCATACTCTACTAATTTTTCCAGTATTTCTCCATCAGAAAGGTCCCTGGGATCAGGCATGAACCCTTCGTCATCTGTCCTGCCATGGCGCATAAGTACACAGGCTCCTTCTTAAAAAGATTCAACTATTTCAATTGAGCAATAAGCCGTATAAATTGTCAAGGATTTTTTGCTGCCGGTTTATGCTATCGTGCTGTCGTGAACGAGTTCCTTGACACTAAAGGAGTTTTCCTCTAATCTCAAACTCATGACAGCAAGACCTGACCCCCTTAATGATGATGACAGGTTCATGAACATAGCGCTTGAAGAGGCCCGGATTGCAGCATATGCCGGCGAAGTTCCCATCGGCGCAGTTGCGGTAATTGGCAGCGAGGTAATCGCAAGAGGGCACAACCTGCGCGAAACACTCAACGACCCCACTGCCCATGCGGAAATGATTGTCATCCGGGAGGCATCAGTCAAACTGGAGCAATGGCGTCTCACTGATGTCACACTCTATGTTACAATTGAACCGTGTGCTATGTGTGCAGGAGCTATAGTGCTGGCAAGGGTCCCACGGGTCGTTTTTGGGGCCAGAGACCCTAAAGCAGGTGGAGGAGGCTCAGTGTTTCAGATACTACAGGAACCGGCACTTAACCATAGAGTTGAGTTAGCATCAGGGATAAAAGAAGATATTTGCAGCAACATCCTGAAAGATTTTTTTGGGAATCGTCGGGACAGGGATAAAGTTGAAATAAATTAATACTTTGCTATAATAGATTAGTTTTGCCGGGTCTATCTTTTATGCCCACTATGACAGAAGAAGTTTACACCACTGAAACAGAGACATTGATTGCTCCGGAGTGTCATAAGGCAGGCATTCTAAACAGGTTTGTCGCGAGAATTATTGATTTGATGATTGCTGCTGCCTTATCAAAGTTGTTGTATCCTGTTGGGTTTTTCGCAGGTCTTACATACCTGCTGATAGCAGACGGGTTCTTTGACGGTAGAAGCCTCGGCAAAAAACTCATAAATCTCAGGACCGTTAAGAGTACCGGTGAACTTTGCACCTATAAGGAATCTATTCTGAGAAACCTGACTGTAGCCGCGGGTTATTTATTTTTTTTTATACCTTATGTAGGTTGGCTCTTCACCCTCGCAATATTTGTTGTTGAGGCATTGGTTATTATTGGAAATGAAAAGGGTTTGAGGATTGGCGATGAACTGGCGAAGACAATCGTCATCGAGAATTCTCAGTAACAAGGCGCTTTTTTGAACAGGGGAGGTAAAAATTGTTAAGTAGTATACTCGGATGGTTTTCAACTGATTTGGCTATTGACCTTGGTACGGCAAGTACCCTTGTCTATGTAAGGGGTAAGGGGATTGTATGTAACGAGCCTTCTGTGGTCGCTATTGAGAAAAAGAGCGGTAAGGTGCTGGCAGTAGGGGCAGAGGCCAAGAGGATGCTCGGAAGAACACCGGGAAACATAGTTGCGATAAGGCCGATAAAAGATGGTGTAATTGCCGACTTTGACGTGACAGAAAAGATGCTGAGCCACTTTATCACAAAGGCCCACAACAGAAAGGCATTTGTAAGCCCAAGGGTTATCATAGGCATCCCTGCAAAGATCACTCAGGTTGAACAAAGGGCGGTACGGGATTCTGCAGAACTGGCTGGGGCTCGGGAAGTCTATCTGATCGAACAGCCAATAGCCGCAGCTATTGGAGCAGGTCTGCCTATAACTGAGCCATCGGGCAACATGGTCGTAGACATAGGCGGCGGGACTACTGATATTGCCGTCATTTCCCTTGCCGGTATAGTATACAGTGATTCTGTGCGGGTGGCCGGCGACAAGATGGATGAGGCGATCCTCTCCTATATAAAACGGAAATACAATCTGCTCATAGGCGACCATATGGCAGAGATGATAAAGATGGAACTCGGTTCTGCTTATCCAATGGAAGAAAAACGTTCGATGCTAATGAAGGGACGAGACCTTATATCAGGAATACCTAAGACATTAGAGGTTAACAGTGATGAGATACGGGAAGCGCTTGAAGAACCGGTCAGCGCTATTGTAGATGCTGTCAAGATCGCACTTGAAAATACACCACCGGAACTGGCAGCGGATATAATAGACCGTGGAATTGTGATCGCCGGCGGCGGCTCACTTCTGCGTGGATTGGATTTGCGGCTTAGAGAAGAGGTAAATCTTCCTATAATCACTGTAGAGAACCCTTTAACGACTGTTGTCATGGGAACAGGAAAGGTACTGGATGAACTTGACCTTCTGAAGAAGGTCTCTGTGCTTACCCAGTAAGGGCGTGCGCAAAAAGATATTAATTGCCTTTATCCTCCTCATTGGAGTCTTTGTCTTACTCTCACCTGAGATAAAACAGAGCCCGAAATATCATGTCCTTGAAAGGCCTTTTTTAACCGTTACATGGCTTATTCAGTCAGGCTTTAACATTGTATCCGGGGGTGGTTCATCTGTATGGAACGGATATATCAATCTGATAAATGTTCAGGAAGAAAATCAACAGCTTGTTGAAGAAGTAAAAAGGCTTCGTTCGGAAGTAATATATCTTAAGGAAAAGTCTGCAACAGGAGACAGGCTCATGGAACTTCTCAAACTCTGGGATACCTCTGCTGTAAAACACGTTGCAGCCAACGTCATAGCAAAAGATCCTACAAACTGGTACGGGGCGCTGGTTATAAATAAAGGAGAAGAAGACGGGATAAAACCGAACATGGGGGTAATCAC
>MHEI01000017.1:6985-8329 GCA_001805165.1 Nitrospirae bacterium RBG_16_43_11
AGGATCGTTAAGACAGCGCCTGATTATTCCAGAGTACTCCTCTTGTCTGACAGGAACAGCGCTATTGCCGGTTTGATACAACGTACCGGCTACGAGGGTATTGCAGAAGGACAACAGGGAAGAGTTTTAAAGTTTAACTATATTATGACAGATGCGGATGTTCTGGATAGCGATATAGTCATTACGTCAGGTACTGATGGTGTTTTCCCGCGGGGAATTGTGATAGGCAGGATTAATAAGATCGAAAAACCTCAGAACAGGTTATTTCAGTCAATTGAACTAATACCCGTGGCAACTCTTTCAAAGGTAAGAGAGGTAATGGTAATAAAGTCTTTAATATCGCCTGATGTTGACAGACTTCTTAAAGAGGAGAAAGAGGAGTGAGTATTATCCTGTGGCCTGTTTTCCTTTTGCTCATTGTGGCGTTCCAGGGGAGCACCTCAAATCCTATTGAGTTGGGCGGCATCAGGCCTGACTTTATCCTCATAGCTGTTTATTTCTTAGGGATACTGAAGGGGGACGTCAGAGGCGGCCTCATAGGGGCCTTGCTCGGTTTCTTTCTCGACATCACCTCGGCAGGACCTGTGTACAGTAATATCTTTTCAAAATCGTTTATGGGTTATCTTGCAGGTGTTATCGGGCGATGGGTTCATAACCCAGGATATCTGCTGCATATGGGATTGATCTTTTTAGTATCACTCATGCAGGGACTAATTATCTTCCTTATATTTTCATTTTTGGGAACCGCAAGATTTCCGGGAGACATTTTATATATAGCCTTTCCTCAGGCTGTTTTTGACGGCTTCATCGGTGCTGTTGTATATTCGATCATGTCATTCAGAAAAAAGAATGCATTCAGGATTATTAATTAAAAATAGTGGAACCACAGGATAAAAACAGAGGTCTTCAGCAACGTATAGGATATCTTAGAATCTTTTTCATTTTTCTTGTGGCCATCATCCTTTTCAAGGCGTGGCATATGCAGATAATGAAGGGGAAATATTACAGAGAACTTGCTGAAAATAACAGGATCAGGAGTGTCATAGTCCCCCCGTTACGCGGGATCATCTACGACCGTAATGGAGAGGTCATGGCAAAGAATGTCGCATCTTTTAACATAGGACTTGTACTTGCTGACATTAAAGACCTTGAGTTGACATTGGAAAAGATTGCGCCGGTTACAGGGCTTTCTTTGAATGAAATGAAAGAAAGAATAGAAGACAATAAAAACTACGACCCGTTCTCACCGTTGATTATAAAGGATGATATTTCCATGAAGGAGGTAGCCCTTATAGAGTCCCGTAAGTGGTTCCTCCCGGGTGTTTTAGTAGTGGTGGAAGGAAG
>MHEI01000017.1:8369-10535 GCA_001805165.1 Nitrospirae bacterium RBG_16_43_11
TCGGTTATGTCGGTGAGGTCAGCAGGCCGCAATTAAAGGAGACTGAGTATGAATCAGAACTCCCCGGCAGGATAATCGGGCAGTATGGGATAGAAAAGGTCTATGACAAGTTCTTACGGGGCAGTGTGGGCAGGAAGAATATAGAAGTAGACGCAACAGGACGCGAGCGGCGAGTCCTGAATATCGTTGAACCCGTGTCAGGAGATAACATTATCCTGTCTGTAGACATAAGGCTGCAGAAGATAGCTGAAGAGGCACTGGGAGAAAGGAGAGGGGCTGTTGTTGCAATGGAAACCGGGACAGGTGAGATACTGGCTCTTGCAAGCAATCCTGCATTTGACCCCAATCTCTTATCAAGACGGCTGTCAACGAAGGTATGGCAAAATATCGTGAATGACCCTGCTCATCCGCTGAATAACAGGGCTACGCAGGGGACTTACCCGCCAGGGTCTGTTTTCAAGATTGTCATGTCAGCAGGCGGCCTCGAAGAAGGACTTATTGATAACCGTGCAAGGATTTCATGCAGCGGCGGGATGCATTTCGGAAACAGGGTCTTCAGAGACTGGAAGGCAGAGGGGCATGGATCCGTTGACCTGAATAAGGCTATAGTTGAATCATGTGATGTATACTTCTATCAGCTCGGCAACCGTATGGGAGTAGATACGATAGAAAAGTACGCCTCACTCTTTGGCCTTGGAGACGTTACAGGCATTGACCTGCCATCAGAAAAGAAAGGTCTGGTACCATCTACAAAATGGAAGTTGGAGGCCAGGAAGGAGCGCTGGTATCCCGGAGAAACGTTATCCGTGTCCATAGGTCAGGGTTATATGTCTGTTACACCTTTACAGCAGGCTGTTATGATAAATACAGTGGCAAATTCAGGGATTCTGGTAAGACCAAGGATACTGAAGGGGATAATTCCTGAGGGATTCTCAGATGGCAAACGTGTCTACCAGTTCCCTACGGTTGAGATAAGAAAGACAGGCATCCATGAAAACACATTGAAAATCATTAAGGATGCATTAAAAGGTGTTGTATACAATCCTGGCGGAACAGGTGGGGCGGCCCGGAGCAGCCTTACAGAGATCGCCGGTAAGACAGGCACTGCGCAGGCTGTTGGGAGGAGATTCCAGGGAGACACAACAAGATTTAATGACCATGCGTGGTTCGCAGCATTCGCACCAGTGGATAAACCGGAAATAACTGTTGTCGTACTTGTAGAACATGGAGGTCACGGCGGCGCTGAAGCAGCTCCCGTGGCAAAGAAGATTATAGAGGAATATGTTAAAAAAAAGCACCATAGCCCTCTTTGACTGGAAGGCATTCACAATAATTATATTGATTATGGTCATAGGGCTCTCAACCATATTCAGTGCAACCTATACAAGCACACCTGAAAATGCTACTCCTTTATACCTTAAACAGGTAGGCTGGATTTTCATAGGCATATTTTTTCTGTTACTAGGCACATCTATTGATTATCAAAGTATTGCAAGGTACGCATATTATCTTTATGCCTTCTCATTCTTATTGTTGATAGTAGTTCTGGTGGCAGGAAAAAGCGGCTTTGGGGCTCAAAGATGGCTTGCTATAGGAGGGTTCTCCTTTCAGCCATCAGAACTTGCAAAGCTGGCGACCGCCTTCGCTATCACAAAATATTTCTCAGACTACCCTGCCCGCTATGGATACAATGTCAGAGAACTTCTTATCCCCGGAGTACTTATAGCAATACCTGTCCTGTTGGTTTTAAAACAGCCTGATCTTGGGACTGGAATGGTCATTACATTTGTCTCTGTTGTATTAATACTCCTTGTAAGGATCCGATCAAAACTCTTTGGTATTATGACGCTCCTGATGTTCATGTCGTTCCCCTTTTTATGGCAGATATTCTGGGAGAATCTGAAGGAATATCAGAAAACAAGGCTCCTGACGTTTGTAAATCCTTCGGCAGACCCTACGGGAACAGGGTATCATATAATACAATCCAAGATCGCAATAGGATCCGGAGGTTTTTCGGGAAAAGGGATTCTTCAGAGCACGCAAAGCCAGTTGAACTTTCTCCCTGCCAGACACACCGATTTTATATTCTCTGTATTTGCCGAAGAATGGGGTTTTATCGGCATAGTCGTCCTGCTGGCATTATATATCTTACTGATTACATGGGGA
>MHEI01000017.1:10545-12636 GCA_001805165.1 Nitrospirae bacterium RBG_16_43_11
CAATAAAGGCAAAAGACAGGCTCGGTATACTCATGGGATGCAGTGTTGTCACTATTTTTACTTTTTACTGTGTAATCAACATCGGGATGACCTTAGGGGTCTTTCCGGTAGTAGGTATTCCCCTCCCTCTGATGAGTTATGGCGGCACATCCATGATTACCACCTTGTTTTCTCTTGGTATATTGTTTAATATAAGGAAGAAGAGATTTTTGTTCTACTAAGAAAAAACTCATGTACACCGACATCCTATTATCCGTATCCAAACCTTCACGTTACATTGGCCATGAGATCAATGCAATTAATAAGGAGCCGTCAACGGTCAGGACGAGGGTCGCTTTAATCTTTCCTGACACATACGAGATAGGTATGTCCCATCTCGGTCTCAAGATTCTCTATCATATATTGAACAATATTGATGATGTAGCAGCAGAACGGGCTTTTGTCCCCTGGACAGATATGGAAGAGCTGCTTACCTCGAAGGGTCTTCCTCTGCTATCTGTTGAATCATCACTCCCGCTTGCAAAGTTTGACATAATTGGATTCACATTGCCTTATGAGCTATGCTACACAAATATCCTCACTACCCTTTCACTCTCCGGCATCCCGCTGCACTCTTCGGGACGTGATGCCGCGTTTCCCTTAATCATTGGAGGCGGAAGCTCTGTATTTAATCCTGAGCCGGTAGCAGACTTCTTTGATGCCTTTTTCCTCGGCGACGGAGAGGAAGGTATAGTAGAGATACTCCATACGTACAATAGATGGAAAGAAAGCGGTGCATCAAAGAAATCTCTGCTTATTGCATTGTCACAGATTGAAGGGGTGTATGTACCTTCGCTTTATAAAGTGGAATATAATGATGACAAGACGATCCTGGCGATTCATCCGTTTGACGGAGTCACAGATACGGTCCAACGGCGTATAGTGGAAGATTTGGACAGAGTGCCTTTCCCAACCTCCCCGGCTCTTCCCTACATGCAGGTAGTGCATGACCGCCTTACAGTAGAGATCGCCAGGGGCTGCACCCATGGCTGCCGGTTCTGCCAGGCCGGTATAACATACAGGCCTGTGCGCGAACGAAGCCCTGAGAAGATACTTGAGATCATAGAGGATTCCCTGAAAAATACAGGCTATGAGGAGGTCTCCTTATCTTCTCTAAGTACAGGTGACTTTGCGTGTCTAAACGACACCCTGACCTCTCTCATTGGCAATTACGGTGAGAACCGGGTCTCATTCTCTCTCCCATCCCTTCGCATCGGAACTCTAACACCCGCCATAATAGATCAGATAACCGGAACAAAAAATACCAGCTTCACAATAGCGCCTGAGGCAGGGACTGACCGGTTAAGGAAGGTCATAAACAAAGAGATGGATGAAAGTACCCTGGAAACAACTATAAGAGATGTTTTCAGCAGGGGTGTAAAATCCATTAAGATGTATTTCATGGTCGGTCTCCCGACTGAAGTTGATGAAGATCTTCAGGGGATTATCAGGCTTGCGCAAAATGTAAAAGATATCGGCAGGAAGTTTGGAAAAGGGGGGAAAGATATAACTGTCAGTGTATCCACATTTGTTCCCAAGGCCCACACACCGTTTCAATGGTATGGTCAGTTGCCGCCGGATGAACTCATGAGAAGGCTTGATTATCTTCGTGATGGATTGAAGAAGGTTAAGGTAAATTTCAGATGGCACAAACCTCAAATGAGTTCTCTTGAAGCGGTATTTTCAAGAGGTGACAGGAGGCTGGGGAAGGTCATAGAGACTGCATGGATGTCCGGCTGCCGGTTTGATAGCTGGACAGAGAAACACGACTTTCACAAATGGGAAGATGCCTTTATCTCATGCGGTATTGAGCCCGGCTATTATGCATCAAGACATATGTCACTTGATGAAATACTCCCGTGGGAACATCTGCATACAGGCATTACAAAAGAGTTCCTGTTAAAGGAATACAATCGGGCAGTAACAGGCCGTATAATACCGGATTGCAGATACGGACAGTGTCCGAATTGCGGAGTGTGTGATATGGAGGCTGTGAGGGGTAATAAGGCTGAGGGTATCAGGCCTATAGCATATATACCTGATGAGAGGCCA
>MHEI01000017.1:12860-13117 GCA_001805165.1 Nitrospirae bacterium RBG_16_43_11
GCCAGTCGGCGTTGAGAGTATCTGTGAGTATATGGATGTTGATCTGTCGCTGCCTGTGACAGCATCTGCGTTGAAAGAAAATGTTAATAAGTATCTGCCGGATGGCATGAAAGTGATAAATGTAAGAGAGATCCCTGTTAATTCTCCATCGTTAAATTCGTTTATTACTCATTATGCGTACGAGATAAGATTTGATAATGACAATGGGTTGGAGGGATTTCCGAGTGAAATCAGTTTATCTGACTTCACCGAGCTCT
>MHEI01000017.1:13147-16608 GCA_001805165.1 Nitrospirae bacterium RBG_16_43_11
GGAAGATAACAAAAATGATAAACACCAGACCATTCATTGAAGAAATAAGGTGGTTAAATAAAGACACAATACTTCTTATGCTGAAGTCAATTGATAGAGAATGCTGCCGTCCGGCTGATGTGTTGAAGGCAATATTCAATGTCTCCCCATTACAGCCGGGCATCATAATAAGACGCACTGGTGTTTATGGAAAGACAGGCGGGGTTACAGTATCGCCGGATGGGATGATGGTATTTTTAGATGAAACGGAGAAACTATGTCAACTGAAATCATAATAAACGCACTGAGTGAAGAAGTAAGGGTTGCCCTGCTTGAGAACAGGGAGGTGGTTGAGATATACATTGACCGGCGGAATGAAGGGAGCATAGTCGGTAATGTCTACAAGGGAAAGGTCATCAAGATCCTTCCCGGCATGCAGGCTGCCTTTGTTGATATCGGGCTTGACCGTGCTGCATTTCTTTATGTAAGTGATGCCGGCGCTGATGCAGAAGAGTATGCCAGAATGATAGAAGAGGAAGGGGTAGAGGGAAAACTGGAATTCAAGGCCACTCACTACAGCATAGAGGATATATTGCAGGAAGGCCAGGAGATAATGGTACAGGTATCAAAGGAACCCCTCGGAACAAAAGGTGCCCGCATTACCTCATATATCTCACTGCCGGGACGATGTCTTGTACTCATGCCGACAGTTGACCATATAGGCATTTCAAGGCGTATCAAAGAAGGACGGGAACGATCAAGGCTCAGGGAAATGGTGCAGTCCATAAAAAAGCCCGGGATGGGCTTCATTATCAGGACAGCAAGCGAAGATGTGGATCATGAGTCTCTCACAGCCGATGCGGAATTCCTGGAACTCCTGTGGCAAAACATTCAGAATAAAAGGGAAACAGTAACAGCGCCTGCACTGATGTATTCCGAGCTTGACCTTATCTTCCGCACTGTCCGTGATCTCTTTACCATGAAGGTGGACAAACTGGTAATTGATTCAAAAACTGAGTATGAGAGGATAAAAGAATTCATAAAACTTTATCTGCCTGATATGCTGCCACGCATAGAACTATATGAGAGGGAAGAACCAATATTTGAATCTTACAGGATCGAAGTTGAGATAAACAAGGCATTGAATAGAAAGGTCTGGTTGAAGTCCGGCGGATATATTGTAATTGACCATGCCGAGGCACTGACTGTTATTGACGTCAATACCGGGAAGTTTGTCGGGAAGAGAGACCCTGAGGAGACCATCACCCAGACAAACATGGAGGCAGTAAAAGAAGCGTCCTACCAGCTCCGTCTACGGAACATAGGCGGGATAATAATCATAGACTTCATTGATATGGAGAAGGAGAAAAACAAGGAACGTGTATTCAATGCAATGGTAGAGGCATTTTCAGAAGACCGCGCAAGGACAAACATCATAAGGATGTCGGAACTGGGACTTATTGAGATGTCGAGGAAGCGTACGAGAGAAAATCTGATGCGGACCCTGTGTGAACCATGCAGCTACTGCAGCGGCCGGGGCTACACAAAGTCTGCAATCTCGATATGCCATGAAATATTCAGGGAAATCAGGAAAACAGCGAAATCAACAAAGGATAAAAAGGTCGTAGTGACTACCAACCAGAGTGTTGCAACCCTCATCTTTGATGAAGAGAGACAGATAATCGAGGAACTCGAAAAAGAATATCAGAAACGGATAGTTATTAAGGGTGATACAAGCCTGCATATAGAGGAATACGATATAATCACATTATAAGAGCTTCAGTGGAACAGGGTCTTTCTCGTTAACGGCTGTTTTATCTGTACTCCTGAATATGGAATTATTATATTTACTGCCGGCCACATCTTCCTTGATTGTACTCCATTTCTGTTCCGGAATCTTAAAGAATGTGTCAACTACTACAGGATCAAACTGACTGTTCCTGCCCAGTAATATTTCTTCCCTTGCATCCTTATCAGTAAGGGCCTTTCTGTATGGTCTGTCTGTAGTCATGGAATCATAAGTATCAACAATAGCAAATATCCTCGCACCAATCACTATCTCATCTCTTTTCAGACCCTGCGGGTATCCGGCGCCATCATAACGCTCCTGATGATGCAGTACGATAGATGACGCATCCTTCAGGAAGGGTATACCTTGCAGCATCCTGTAACCATACTCGACATGTTTGCGCATCTCCCCCCATTCTTCCGATGTGAGTATTGCAGGCTTTCTTAAGATCGAGTCAGGCACTCCAATCTTACCTATATCATGCAGGAGGGTTCCGCGGGCAAGTACTTCAAGATCATAATCCTTCAGGCCCAATGCCTTTCCAATCTCAATACTGTACTTTACCACCCGCTGTGAGTGTCCTTCAGTCACATTATCCCTGTAATCAAGTGCAGTTGAAAGCGCCTCAAGGGTTGTGTTATATGTGACCTGTATCTCATCTAATGCCTTATTTAATTGGAACGTCTTCTGCTGCTCTATTGCGAGGAGTCCCCTGATCTCTGCTGTCTGGACCCTGACCAGTTCTTCGAGGTGTTCCTGATACCCTCTGTTCTCAAGGATAAGTCTCCTCTTCTCAAGGGCATTCGCTATACTCATCACTATCTCTTCAAGATTAAACGGCTTTATAAGATAGTCCGAGGCGCCTTCCTTCAGCGCCTCAATTGCCGCATTGGCATTTGATACTGCTGTTATCATTACTACAGCAGTGTCAGGATAACCGGACCTTACCTTTTTTAAAAGCTCTATTCCATCAATCCCCGGCATCATTATATCACTGAGGATTACAGGAAACGTCTTCTCCCTCATCTTGTCCAGCGCCTCAAACGCATTCTCTACTGCAACAGGCCTGTATCCGGAGCTTGTAAGTTTCCTGACAAGGATGTCTCTTATAATCGGCTCGTCGTCTACAACAAGTATGTCTTTTTCTTCAGGCATGGTAGCAGGCTATAGCTATATTACAAAGAAGCTGCAATGTCAACATCTTTAGCAGGCAGGCTGGACATTTTTGTCCCGTTTTATCACCCTCAGAAACACCTCCGCCACCTGAGGGTCAAACTGCGTCCCTGAAAACTTTTTCAACTCGTCAAGAGCCCTATCCCAGCCTGGCGTCGGCCTGTAGGGCCTCTCTGCTGTCATGGAATCAAATGTATCTGCAACAGCAAGCACCCTCGACTGCAGGGGTATTTCATCACCCTTCAGTCCTTCCGGATAACCCCTGCCGTCATACCACTCATGATGATACTTCACCCACCTGGAAATATCCTTGAACTGCTTGATAGGTTCAAGGAGCTCTGCACCTCTACCCGGATGCTTCATAACCATCTTCCTCTCTTCATCATCAAGTCTGCCGGGTTTGTCGAGGATAACATCGTATGTGCCTATTTTCCCTATATCATGCAACAATCCGGCTATTCTGAGGTCATCAAGAGTTTTATCATCGAACCCAATCTCTTTTCCAATGGCGATGGCATAG
>MHEI01000018.1:0-207 GCA_001805165.1 Nitrospirae bacterium RBG_16_43_11
ATTCTCCATCTTGCAAAAATCAGTAACATGCCGGTTCTGCCGGTAACATATGGTGCAGAGAGGGCGCATGTTTTTAAAAGCTGGGACAGATTTATTATTCCTCACCCCTTTACCCGTGTGGTTGTAATATACGGGGAGCCTGTTTATGTGCCAAGAGATTCTTCTGAAGAAGAGATTGAAAAGAAAAAGGTTGAGCTTGAGGAGAGG
>MHEI01000018.1:252-1130 GCA_001805165.1 Nitrospirae bacterium RBG_16_43_11
GCATGATGTATTTTCTTTATAACATACTCCTCATAATCCTGCTTATTTTCACCTTTCCGTTCTGGATTTTTAAAGTCCTGACAAAAGAGAAACACAGGAAGGGTTTTTGGGAAAAACTGGGGATTGCTAAAGAGAGTCCCTCTCCCTCAGGGAGAGGGGAAGGGGAGAGGGTGGGATTTTCAAATGCAATGCGCATCCACATTCACGCCGTCTCAGTAGGTGAAGTAATAGCAGCCACTCCTTTCATCAAAGAGCTAAGGCAGAGGCATCCGGAAATAAGGCTTATTCTGTCCACAGTTACCCCCACAGGTAATGAGGTGGCACGTAAGAGACTTCCTGAGGTAGACCATATATTATATTCACCCTTTGATTTACCCTGGTCAGTTAAGAAATTTATTAATAGAGTCAGGCCGGACCTTTATGTTTCTGTCGAGACAGAGTTGTGGCCCAATTTCCTGAGGGAGGTAAAGCGCTCTGGTGCAAAGTCAATCATAATCAATGGCAGGATTTCTCCGGATGCCTTTAATGGATATAAAAGGTTCCGTCCGTTTATGAAGAAAGTACTCTCAAATGTTGATCTCTTCTGCATGCAGAGTGATGAGGATGCAAGGCGAATTAGAGAAATAGGTGCGTCTCCTGAATCTGTGATGGTTACAGGTAACATGAAGTATGATCAGAAGTTTATCGAAATGGATGAAGAGGCAAGTTACGCAAAGATGCTCTTGTTTGGAATAAACAAGGGGGACAAGGTAATAGTAGCAGGCAGCACACATCCTGGCGAGGATGAGGCCATCCTGTCATCATACTTTGAATGTCTCAAAGATGATGAAAAGCTGAGATTGATCATTGTTCCACGGCATATTGAGAGGACAGCAGAT
>MHEI01000018.1:1165-6788 GCA_001805165.1 Nitrospirae bacterium RBG_16_43_11
TATAAGGAGAACAGGGCTTGGCAATTCAGAGAAGAATAGTGTGTCACACAGGACTGTTATAGTGGTTAATACTATTGGTGAACTATCAACTCTCTACAGCATAGCAACAGTGGTAATAATCGGTGGGAGTTTTATACCCCATGGAGGTCAGAATCCCCTCGAGGCCATGTACTACAAAAAGCCTGTTATCTTTGGGAAACATATGTTTAATTTTAAACAGATTACAGAGGAGATATTAGAGAGCGGCGCCGGTGTCATGGTAGAAAATGAAAATTATCTTAAAGAAACCATGAAAGGATTACTCAATAACATCAGCAAGCAGCGGGAAATGGGAGAGAAAGGTTATAATATTATTACTAAGAACAGAGGAGCAGTGGAACGGAATCTTTCTATCATTGAAAAATTTCTATCTGGTTGTTGAAATTTAACATCTGTATTGTTATACTATATATTCAAATTTACATTGGGATATTTCCCCAGGTGAACCCACATGTGCCAGGCCTCACAAAGGAACATGAAAATGTCATTCCCGCGCAAGCGGGAATCCAGACTGATGGCCTGATTCTGGATTCCTACTTTCGTAGGAATGACAGGCAGTTAGGGGTATTTTCAGGTGAATAGGTTCAGTTTTGGGAGTATCCTCATAGTGAGGATAGTAATATGCTTTATAAGAAACCGCAGATACAATTTTATCCATATATAGTCCAGAGGGATGATTATAAATGTGTCCGTTGTCTTGGGTGCGTTGAGCAATGCTCGTATGATGCAACATTCTACGACGAAGAGCTTGACGTTCTCTGGAATAAGCATGAGGCATGTGTCGGATGCAAGCGATGCGAGGCCATGTGTCCCACAGATGCATTGAAGATCGTCCCAAATCCATCAAGGCCATATGAGCATGCGAGCTGGAAATGGGACCTTGTCATGGATGCCTACCTTCAGGCAAATACAGGGAGCATTATCATCACAGGCATAGGGAATGATAAACCCTACCGTGTATATTTTGACCACTTGCTTATTGATGCCTGTCAGGTTACAAACCCATCCATTGATCCGCTTAGAGAGCCTATGGAGCTTAGGACCTTCCTTGGAAGAAAAGGGGAGAAGATTGAGCTTGCTGAGACAGAAAGCGGAAAAATTGAACTTAAGACAAGACTTGCACCCCAGCTTGAGCTTGAAACACCCATCATGTTTTCTGCCATGTCTTACGGTTCCATAAATCTTAACTTTCAGGAATCTATGGCAAGGGCAGCAGTGAAGCTTGGCACCTACTGGAACACAGGGGAGGGAGGGCTTCACAAGAAGCTCTATCCTTATGCAGGCAGGGGTATTGTTCAGGTGGCATCAGGCCGTTTTGGTGTGAGCAGGGATTATCTCAAGGCAGCAGCAGCTGTAGAGATAAAGATTGGTCAGGGGGCAAAACCTGGGATAGGGGGACACCTTCCCGGGGAGAAGGTTAATGCAGATATAGCTGAGACGAGGATGATACCCCCGGGTTCTGACGCGATTTCACCGGCACCACATCACGATATTTACTCTATAGAAGATCTGAAACAACTTATATATGCAATTAAAGAGGCTACCAGATATGAGAAGCCTGTTTTTGTAAAGATTGCAGCAGTTCATAATGTCGCGGCTATAGCAAGCGGTATCGCAAGGGCAGGAGCGGATATTATAGTAGTTGATGGTTTCAGAGGCGGTACCGGTGCAACGCCCAAATCAGTTAGAGACCATGTTGGCATACCTGTTGAGGTGGCGATTGCTGCGGTAGACAGAAGGCTGCGACAGGAGGGTATCAGGAATGAGGTCTCTATTGTAGCGACAGGCGGTATAAGGAGCAGCGCTGATGTTATAAAGATAATTGCCCTTGGTGCTGATGCAGCTTATATAGCAACGGTGGCAATGCTTGCTATAGGTTGTACACTATGCCAGACCTGTAATACCGGACGGTGTGCATGGGGTATTACAACTAATGATCCAAGGTTGGCAAGAAGGCAGAACCCTGATATTGCGTCAGAGCAATTGTATAACCTTGTTACAGGGTGGTCCCATGAGATGAAGGAGATGCTCGGCGCAATGGGAATCAATTCGATAGAATCGCTTAAAGGCAACCGGCTGAGGTTGCGCAGTATTGGTTTAACGGAGAAGGAGAGCGAGATACTGGGAGTGCTTCCGGTAGGAGAGTAATATGAAGAAAGTAATCATAGTAGAAGATTTTTGCATAGCCTGTTATAACTGTGAGGTGGCATGTATTGCTGTTCATTCAAAGAGTCAGGATCCGGTAAAGGCATATAAAAGAGAAGGACTTCGAGGCAGGTCAAATGCAGTTGTTGAGGTTGAATCACCGCTGGCCTTTTCAGTAATGTGCAGGCATTGCAAGCATCCGTGGTGCATGGACGCTTGTATCAGCGGCGCAATACAACGACTGGATAATGGTATAGTCTACCTTGATGAAGAACGTTGTGTAGGGTGCTGGGGTTGTGTTGTCGGATGTCCGTATGGCGCTGCCCACCCTAACATCGCAGGCAAGGACAAGCACGCATTTAAATGTGACCTGTGTATCGAAAGGCTTGATGCCGGACTTAGGCCCGCATGTGTTGAAGCCTGTCCGAACAATGCGTTGCTGTATGATGAGACTATTGAAGAAAGAGAAGAGGTCCATACCTGATGATTAGATCAGAATATGTAATTGTTGGGGCAAATGTTGCTGCAGTAGGGGCAATAGACGGGATAAGGAGACATGATAAGAAGTCTTCCATCCTTACCATATCTTACGAATCCCTTGGTTCATACTCTAAGGCAATGCTGGCAGAGTATATAGAGGGCGCCAATGCCCAGTGGCTTGAATACAGGGGGAAGGACTATTTTAAAAAGATGGGGGTAGATTGCCTCTTCGGGAGGAAGGTTACCGGTATTGATATAGAGAAGTCTATGCTCGCTACAGATAATGGTGATGAGGTTTCTTATAAAAAACTCCTCCTTGGGGTTGGCGGCGTTCCATTTAAGCCGGTGATAAAAGGCGCAGAGGGGAAAGAACTTGTATTCACATTTACAGACTTCTTAGATGCAGAAAAGATACGTGAAGCCCTTAAGAAATTTAACAGTGCAGTAGTAATTGGTGCAGGTTTTACGGGAACTGAGATTGCCTATACCCTGAATAAGCTTAACAAGAAGGTGACAGTCGTTGAACTTGGGGACAGGGCTCTCGTTAAGGCGTTAGACCCTAAGTCATCTGAAATTGCCGAAAAACTGATGAAAGATGAGGGGATAGAGTTTTATTTAAATGATACTGTCGAGGAGATTGCAGGGAATAAGGAAATAACCGGTGTAAGCCTGAAGAGCGGTAAGTTTATTTCATGTGAGGCTGTGATTACGGCTATCGGTGTGGTGCCGAATGGGGAGTTGATGAAGAACACACCGCTTAAATTTGACAGGGGACTTGATGTGGATGATTACATGTGTACTAATGTCCCTGATGTCTACGGGGCGGGTGATGTCGTAAAGGCCCTGGATATTTCTGATGGTCAGAAACGCTCACTGCCGTTATGGCCATTGGCGTTTCAGCAGGGTTTGGTTGCCGGTATTAACATGGCAGGTGTCAGATATCCTTATGCCGGTGGACTACCGGTGAATTCACTGAAATTCCTGAAGGTTCCAATACTTTCTGCAGGCATAACAACTCCTCCTGATGCAAGTTATGAGACTATTTCTGTAAGTGACCCCAAAGGCACTTTCTACAGGAGCCTTGTCCTCAAAGACGGCAGGCTGAAAGGTTTTGTAACTATAGGAGAGATAGACGGGGCCGGTGTATTAACAGGGCTTATCAGGAGCAGGATAGATATATCCGGTATTAAGACAAGACTGCTCGGCAAGAAGAGGATTGGTCTTATGCAAATGCCCCGTGAATGGAGAAACAGGATTTTTACACGAAGGGATGAGACAGACTACAATGATTGAAGGATACAAAAGATATAATGACCCCAGAGATACGAGCGGATGTGGTCTCGTGGGTTTTATAAACCGTGACGGGAAACGGGTAGACGGGAGCAATATAATTAAATCTCTCTGTCTGATGAAAGACCGCGGTAACGGCCTTGGAGCCGGATTTGCCGCATATGGTATTTATCCGGACATGGCGGATTACTACGCAATCCATGTCATGATGGATAAACCAGAAGTTAAACCTCATGTCGAGCATGTTTTGTATAAGTTTTTTAATGTGCACAGGGAAGAGGAGATACCTACAAGGCAGAATCCAAATATCAAGAATCCCCCTGTTTTCTGGAGATATTTCGTTGAACCTAAGAATGAATGTCTCCTTCAGGGAGAGGAACAGGATGGACTTGTCGTACGCGCAGTCATGAGCGTAAATAATAATGTTTCAGGCGCCTATGTTATATCGAGCGGTAAGAATATGGGGGCGTTTAAAGGTGTTGGTGAGCCTGCTGATATCGCGGACTTCTTTAATATTGAAGACTACAAGGCATATATATGGATGGGACATACGAGATTCCCTACCAACACACCCGGCTGGTGGGGTGGCGCGCATCCTTTTACTATCCTCGATTGGGCGATTGTTCATAACGGAGAGATAACAAGTTACGGGACAAACCGCGCCTTTCTTGAGATGTATGGTTATAAGTGCACCCTCCTCACTGATACTGAGGTAGTAGCGTATGCACTTGATTATCTCCTGAGACAGCAAAAGATGCCGCTGCGTGCAGCATTTTATGCCCTGGCAAGTCCCTTCTGGAAGGATATAGATATGGAATCCGCAGAGGACAGGGAGTTTGCAGAGGCGTTAAAGGCTATTCGTATTCAGTACGGTCCGCTGCTTCTAAACGGGCCTTTTGCGATACTATTCGGGTGGCGTAACGGCCTGGTGGGATTCAATGACAGAATAAAGCTCCGTCCGCTATTTGCCGGGGAAAAGGATGAGACACTCTATATGGCAAGTGAAGAGGCTACAATAAGGGAGATATGTGCAAAGCCTGACAGATTATGGATGCCAAGGGCCGGTGAACCGGTTATCGGGATGCTGAAAGAAGGGGCATGACACTAATGAAGGTCATAAAGCTTGAAGAAAATGCCGTTGATATAGATGCTGCATCAGTGCACTATCGTGATCTGAATGAGGAGATCAACCGTGTGGTAAATGAAGGCGCCAAGCACATAATAATAAGGAATGTCAATGGTCAGCGGTTTATAGGCGCAGGATTGCAGGGTGATGATATCAGGATAGATATACATGGTGTTGCCGGAAATGATCTGGCGGTATTCATGGATGGTCCTACGATAGAGGTGTTTGACAATGCCCAGGATGGCGTCGGAAATACAATGAATGCCGGTAAGGTATATATACATGGACATGCAGGAGATGTCTGTGGCTATGGTATGCGTGGAGGAAGTCTCTTTGTGCTTGGTGATGTTGGTTACAGGGTGGGTATACATATGAAGGCATATATGGGTAAGACTCCTGTCCTTGTTGTTGGCGGCACAGCAGGCCATTTTCTTGGTGAATACATGGCCGGCGGGATAATTGTATTATTAGGTATAGAGAAAAGAGCCGGTCAGCGGATAGCCGGAGATTACCTTGGAACCGGAATGCATGGCGGGACTATAT
>MHEI01000018.1:6838-8800 GCA_001805165.1 Nitrospirae bacterium RBG_16_43_11
GAGAAACTGGATGAAAATGATAATTTGGTGCTGAAGAGGGAGCTGTCAGAATTTTCCAGGGTGTTTCATCTCAGCTATGATGAGGTTATGTCGGAACCATTTGTGAAACTGTTTCCGAAAACTCATCGTCCGTATGGACCCATGTATAATTCACGGTGGTCCTGGCAGAGGGGTGGATAGAATTGACTATTGAATCTTTTTTTGTTAATGTATTGGGTCAAGGACTGAACAAAGGTATGAAGTTTATCATATAGATAAGGTACCTCAGAATGGCGGCAGAGAAAAATAGAACTGACAAATATGATGAAATCAGGATAGATTTAGAGAAGCAAAGGGCTGCTCTATTATCGGAGGCAGGTGTCTTGATAGGAAGCGGACTTAATCCTGACAAGATAAACTTCCCCGATGTAACGGACCAGGCTTCTGCAGAGGAGGAAAAGAATTTTTCTATCAGGCTCAGGGAGAGAGAACGGAAGCTGCTCAAAAAAATAGATGAGGCCATTGAACGTATAGCTAAAGGTACATTTGGCGTTTGTGACGGTTGTGGAGAGGATGTAGGTTATAATCGTCTCCAGGCCAGGCCGGTCACAACTTATTGTATTGAATGTAAGACACAACAGGAAGAAGACGAAAAACAAAGAGAGTAAGGAGAGATAAGTTATGTATGCAATAGTAGAAACAGGCGGCAAGCAGCAGAGAGTTTCAGCCGGAGATGTAATTTCCGTTGAAAGGGTTACCGGTGATAAGGGTTCAACCATAGAATTTGACAAGATACTTGCTGTCGGAAGCGGAGACAATATAGTAGTTGGAAAACCGTATGTCGCTGATGCGAGGGTTATAGGCAGCATTGTATCTCAGTATAGGGATAAAAAGGTGCTTATTTTTAAGAAGAAACGCAGGAAGAATTATAAGCGCACAAAAGGACACAGACAGTATTTGACGAGAGTTAGAATCGTCGAGGTAAAAGGATAAATAAGAATTAACTAAGGAGAAAGCAGCATGGCACACAAAAAAGGTCAGGGAAGCATACGGAATGGGCGTGACAGCAATGCCCAGAGACTTGGAATCAAATGCTTCGGGGGGCAGGTAATCCCTGCCGGTTCTATCATAGTCCGCCAGCGCGGAACTAAATTTCATCCCGGATTTAATGTGGGAAAGGGTGGAGATGATTCTCTGTTTGCCAAGATTTCCGGTGTCGTCCAGTTTGAGAGGGTGGGGAGAGATAAGAAGAGAGTCAGTGTATATCCTGTCATGTAGGTAGTTACTTCTAAATTACCAGGTTACAGGTATCAATTGGCAATAAAAAAACTGTTGATTGATAATTCATTTATTTGCCTCAGGTTCTGTTAAAGTATCTGAGGTTTTTTATTTAATATGTTCATAGATCGGATTAAAATTTTTGTTCAGGGCGGTAATGGTGGAAATGGATGTGTAAGCTTCCGAAGGGAGAAGTATGTTCCCCGGGGCGGGCCTAACGGTGGAAATGGCGGCCATGGAGGAGATGTGGTGATAATGGCCTCCTCCGAGCTCTATACGCTTATTGACCAGAAGTACCATCAACATTATCTTGCAAAACGTGGTGTCCATGGTAAAGGTAAAGACATGCGCGGCAGGAATGGTGAAGATGTGCTGGTTAAAGTACCGGCTGGTACCATGGTCTATGATTTTGAAACGAAAGATCTTATCGCAGACCTTACCAAAGATGGAGAGCAATTGATTGTTGCACACGGCGGCCGGGGCGGGCTTGGGAATGCTGCCTTTGCTACATCTGTAAACCGTGCTCCCCAAATTGCTCAGCCAGGTGAAAATGGTGAATCAAAATGGCTTCTTCTGGAACTCAAATTATTAGCTGACGTAGGTGTAATTGGTTTGCCTAATGCCGGCAAGTCTACCCTTTTATCGTCAGTCTCTGCTGCCCGTCCAAAGATTGCCGACTACCCCTTTACAACGCTTAATCCCAAT
>MHEI01000018.1:8830-9545 GCA_001805165.1 Nitrospirae bacterium RBG_16_43_11
AGCTTTATTATGGCAGATATCCCTGGTCTTATAGAGGGTGCTCACGAAGGAAAGGGCCTGGGATTTCAGTTCTTACGGCATGTGGAGAGGACATCTGTTTTATTGCATCTTGTAGATATATCAGATGGTACAACAGTTCCGCCGGTTGAAGCCTTTGAGACGATAAACAGGGAGCTTTCATTATATCATACTGACCTGTCGGAGAAGTTTCAGGTAGTCGCCGGAACAAAGACCGATGCGATGACAAGTGATGACAGGCTAAGAGAGCTTTCAGCTTATTGTAAGAAAAAACGATTAAAGTTTTTCCCCATTTCAGCAGCAACAGGCGCCGGCGTGAAAGAGGTTATAAGTTATCTGGGGAAAGTCGTGGAGAAGAAGCGACAAAAAGCAGAAAAGGCAGAAGGCAACAGTGAGCAGATAAAGGATTTATAAATGAAACCTTCAGATATCAGAGTAGCGTTACTTAAGGACATCAGACGCATCGTCATAAAAATAGGCAGCAGGGTACTTGCTTCATCAACCCGCGGCCTTAACACTCAGCGTATCAGGAGGATTACAAAAGAAATCGCATCTCTGCGTCAGGAAGGCTACGAGGTCGTTGTAGTATCCTCTGGTGCAATAGTTGCCGGCATGAAAGAGCTCGGACTAAGTAACAAGCCAAAAGGAATCCCTTTAAAGCAGGCCGCTGCCGCCATCGGTCAGAGCAAGTTAATAC
>MHEI01000018.1:9595-18734 GCA_001805165.1 Nitrospirae bacterium RBG_16_43_11
CTTCTAACCCGTGATGATATTACTGACAGGAGACGCTTTCTGAATGCACGAAACACCCTGATTACACTTTTATCATATGGTGTTGTGCCTGTAATAAATGAAAATGATACTGTAGCAATTGATGAGATTAAGTTTGGTGACAATGACCTGCTCTCAGGGCTTGTAACTAATGTCATAGATGCAGACTTGCTTATTATCCTTTCTGATATAGAAGGTCTGTTTACGGCGGACCCGTCCATTCACCCTGGAGCTAAACTGATACCAGTTGTAGAAGAGATAACTAAGGATATAGAGACCATTGCAGGTGACTCGAAATCCATAGAAGGAACAGGCGGGATGGCATCTAAGGTTGAGACTGCAAAAAGGGCATCGGGATATGGGATTCCTGCAATTATTATGAATGGCAAGAGGCCGGGACTCTTAGTGAAGGCACTAAAAGGCTTTGATGTGGGAACAATATTCCTGCCTAATAAGTCAAGACTGACAAGCAGGAAGCACTGGATAGCATCTGCCCTTCCAACCAGTGGTCACTTAATTCTGGATAAAGGAGCCAAAGATGCCCTGATGTTGCGGGGCAGAAGCCTTCTCCCATCCGGAATTTCAGACATCAAAGGACATTTTGAGGCTGGTGATGCCGTAACATGTGAGGATGAACACGGTAAGGTATTTGCCAAGGGGCTGACTAACTATAATTCCAGGGAGATAGTAAAAATCAGAGGTAAGAAGACAGGTGAAATAGAGGCTATTTTGGGTTATAAAGATTATGATGAAGTGATACATAGGGATAATTTGGTTGTGTTTTAGGAGGTCATATGGACATCAAAAGTTACATTGAAGAGAAGGGAAAGAAGGCCAGGGAGGGTGCGAGGAGGCTTGCAACCCTTTCTACTGCTGTAAAGAACAATGCACTTATTGCGATGGCTGAAGCTATTGAACTGGATGCAGACAGACTTAAGAGAGAGAACCGGAAAGATATAGAGGCTGGAAAAGCAAGGTCGCTCTCTTCAGCCATGATTGACAGGCTGACCCTCAATGACAAAAGGATCAAAGAGATGGCGCAGGGATTGAAGGAAGTGGCTGCATTACCTGACCCGGTTGGTGAAATCACACGTATGTGGAAACGGCCAAACGGGATGCAGGTAGGAAAGATAAGAGTACCCATCGGAGTCATAGGGATTATCTATGAATCAAGGCCGAATGTGACGGCAGACTCTGCCGGCCTCTGTGTAAAGGCTGGGAACAGTGTCTTTTTGCGGGGCGGGTCAGAGGCGATTAACTCTAACAACGCCATTGCCCGGATATTGATTGATGCAGGGTTAAAGGCAGGACTACCGGAGGGTGCAATTACCATGGTAGATATAGTTGATAGAGATGCCGTTCTGGCGATGCTCAGACTGGATAATTATATTGATCTGATAATACCGAGGGGCGGCGAGGAACTCATCAGGACGGTTTCAGCAAATTCTACGATACCGGTAATAAAACATTATAAAGGGATTTGTCATACGTACGTTGACGAAGATGCAGACGTCAGGATGGCCCAGGATATATGTTTTAACGCAAAGGTGCAGCGTCCCGGCACCTGTAATGCTATGGAGACTATGCTGGTACACAGTGGTATAGCAGAAAAGTTTCTTCCTCGTATGATTGAAAGATTTCGTAAGGCAGGTGTTGAGCTTCATGGATGCTCACGGACGCAAGCGCTTGACTCATCAATCATTATGGCTGCAAATGAAGACTGGAATACTGAGTATCTGGCACTCATGCTTAATGTAAAGATAGTTGATGATATGGATGAGGCGCTCAGGCATATTGAGACTTACGGGTCTCAGCACTCTGAGGCTATTGTGACTAATAATCATCAAAGGGCGATGCAATTCCTCAGGGAAGTGGATGCCGCTGCAGTGTTTGTCAACGCGTCTACAAGGCTGCATGATGGCGGCCAGTTCGGTATGGGCGCAGAGATCGGTATAAGCACTACCCGCATACATGCGAGGGGACCGATGGGGCTTGAGGAACTTACATCAATGAAGTTTATAGTTCTTGGTGATGGGCAAGTGCGTGAATGAAGTGTCAGGGGTATAACAGAGATTTGCAGCATATCGGCCTCTTTGGCGGCACATTTAATCCTATCCACACGGGACACATCCGTATAGCAAATGAGATAAGGGAACATTTCTCACTTGATTCTATAATATTTATACCTGCAGGCGCCCCACCTCATAAGGACCGTAAGGAAGTTATAGAGCCGGTTCACAGGTTACGCATGGTGGAGCTCGCTATTGCGAAGTATAACTATTTTTCTGTGTCATCAATAGAGGTGTTCAGGGATGGCTTTTCATATTCCATTGATACTGTAAGCGCCCTGCAGAACGAGCTTGGCGATTCATCAGAGTTATACTTCATTACAGGTCTTGATGCCTTTCTTGAGATCAGGACATGGAAGGATGCAGACACGCTTCTTACATTGTGCAGTTTTGTCGTAATTCAAAGGCCCGGTCACAGATTTGCAGAACTTAAAGGGATAGATTTACCTGCTATGCATAATGTGTCTGCATCTGACCTCGGGAGCCTCGACAGGGGTGAGTTGCAAAGGTTATCCATTCCAATGACAGAGAGATATTCTCTTTACCTTGAACGTATAACGCCCTGTGTCATATCGTCAACAGAGCTTAGAAGGCTTATAAGAGCCGGCAAAGAGGTTAAAAACCTATTGCCTGAAAATGTAATGTCATATATAATTGAAAACGGTTTGTATCATGAGAAAAATAATTTATAATGAAAAGTGAAAAATTACAGTACAAAATATAATATTATGAATTTTGCACTGCAATCTTAAATTTTTCATGTTGCACTTGAAATTTGATAAATAAAAGTGATAAGAAAATATTGACGAGTAAGAAGAAGGCTGTCCTGGCTGCCAAATGTCTGGATGGAAAGAAGGCATCTGACATTGTTGTTTTCGAAGTCACTGCAGTGACTTCGATAGCTGACTATTTTGTAATTGCAACTGCTGATTCAAAACGTCAGATAAAGACATGTGCTGATTACATAGAAGAGACGCTGTCTCTCAAAGGCATACGCTCCCATCACCTTGAGGGGATGACCAATCTTGAATGGGTCCTGATGGATTATGGTGATATAATAGTTCATATATTTGATAAGGACTCCCGATTATATTATGGTCTGGAAAGGTTATGGGGTGATACTCCTAAGGTAGAGTTTAAAGTTAAGACAAGGTCAACTGTAAAACGTGCATCTGTCAAAGATGCAATAGAGGATCAAACGTAATGAGGCTTATATTTGCTATATTTGCCGTATTTGCCATTGTAATCGTCCTGTATTTTGATCGCCTTAATCCCGAAGCTGTCACAATCAATCTCAGTTCAAACTATTCTTATACAATTTCGATGGTTGGATTTTTCCTGCTCTCTTTTGCGCTTGGCTGTTTTATCGTCATAGTCTTCACCCTTCTCAGGGATGCAAAGAATATATTCCTGGATTGGAGAAACAGGCAGCGGCAGAAAGTGGAGGCACGTGTTCAGGAGACGTTTTCAAAAGGACTGTATGCCTATTTATCAGGCAAGTATGACCAGGCCATTTCATTCTTCCGGGATATAATGAAGGTAGAGCCGAATCATTTTTACACCCTCCTCAGAATAGGTGATGCCTACCAGCAGGAGCGGAATTATTCTGAGGCGATAAAGTTCCACAAGAGGGCGAAGAAGGTGGATGAGAAGAGCCTTGAGGCCCAGTTTGCCCTTGCAAATGACTATGTGTTATCTGCCTCATATGATGAGGCTGTTTCTGTGATCCAGGAAGTGATTAAAAAAGATTCCTCCAATATAGAGGCCCTTGTCCGGCTCAGGGATATTTATATAAAAACCGGTAAATGGGATGGGGCTCATGAATTGCAGGGCCGGGTCGTTAAACACCGGAAGGAGAGCATAGAAGATTTGAGGCTTCTGATGGGGTTGAGATATGAATTTGCCAGGGTGCTGTTCAACAGGGGGGATAGGGGAAAGAGTAAGAAACTGTTGAAGGGAATAATCAGGGCTGACAAAGACTTTATCCCTGCATATGTGACACTGGGGGATATATTTGTTGAAGAAGGAGATGGAGGTGAGGCGGCTGATCTATGGGAGAAAGGGTATTACATGAATTACAGCGAGATACTCCTGCACAAGCTCGAAGATTTCTATCTTCAACTTGGTGAACCGGAAAAAATAATATGGATATACAAAAAAGCAATATCTTTAAATCCACAGAATCCGGCGCTGAAATTCTACCTTGGCAAACTCTACTATCGTCTTGAGATGCTTGATGAGGCTTTTGATATTTTAGCTGAACTTGAAGGCACAGAAAGCTCAATGCCGGAGTTGTATAAATTATTAGGCACTATCTATGAGAGAAAAGAAGAACTCGGTAAGGCAGTGGCAGAGTTTAAGAAGGCCCTCGGACTCCGTAAAAGGGTTGTCGTCCCGTACTTTTGTCCCTTTTGTGATTGTCACACGTATGAATGGAGCGGCAGATGTCCGCGTTGTGGTGCGTGGAATTCCTTTACGGTCTCTCCTGTCCATTTGAAGAAAGACACTTATCCGGCAACCAGAAATAAATGGAAAAATAACAAGTTAGAACCGGTCTATAAAGACAGTATTGAATGGGGCAGGGTCTGAATTGTTAATCCTGATCATACTGGACGGCTGGGGGATAAATACGAAGAAAGAGGGCAATGCAATTGCCCTGGCAAGAACCCCTGTTTACGATTCACTTCTCAGCGAATATCCACATACAATACTCGATGCCTCAGGTGAATCTGTAGGATTGCCGGATGGACAGATGGGTAATTCAGAGGTCGGGCACCTCAATATAGGTGCAGGCCGTGTTGTATATCAGGACCTTACACTGATAAATAAGGCAATCAGGGATGGAGAGTTTCATAAGAACACAGTCCTCCTTGAATGTCTTCGTAACGTGAAGGCATCATCAGGCAGGCTGCATTTGATGGGTCTTCTCTCTGATGGCGGTGTTCACAGTCATATTGCTCACCTGTTTGCCCTTCTCGATATGGCTAAGAAAGAGGGGCTCAGGGATGTCTATATACATGCGTTTCTTGACGGACGGGATACGCCGCCGCAGAGCGGGATAGGGTATCTTAAAACAGTGCAGGATTATCTCAATAATTCCGGTATCGGAAAGATTGCGACTGTCTCAGGCCGTTATTATGCGATGGATCGTGATAACAGATGGGACAGGGTTGAGAAGGCATATAATGCGATCGTGAGCGGAGAAGGTTTGCCTGCAGCAGAGCCGGTTAGCGCCATTGAGAAAAGCTATGCAGAGGGGGTAACGGATGAGTTTGTGATTCCGGCTGTTATAATGGATTCAACAAAAAATCCTGTTGCGACAATCAGTGATGGTGACGGCGTATTATTCTTTAACTTCAGGGCAGACCGTGCCAGGGAGCTCACAAAGGCATTAACAGTTGCTGATTTCAGTCAGTTTAAGAGGAAGATAGTCCCGTCACTCAGCAGTTTCACGACGATGAAATTATATGATGAAAAGATGCCGCTTCCTGCTGCATTCCATTCCGTTAAGTTAGTTAATATAATCGGGGAGGTTGTCAGTAATGCCGGACTGAAACAATTCAGGATAGCAGAGACAGAGAAGTACGCTCATGTTACCTATTTCTTCAACGGCGGTGAGGAGAAGCCGTTTGATGGCGAAGACCGTTTTCTAATACAATCCCCAAAGGACGTTGCCACGTATGATCTGAAGCCGGAGATGTGCGCGTATCAGGTTACGGAAGAGCTTGAGAAGCGGATACGCTCAGGCGAATATGTATTTATCTTAGTCAATTACGCTAATCCTGATATGGTAGGTCATACCGGAGTTCTCAGCGCAGGTATTAAGGCGGTCGAGGTGATAGATGAGTGTCTCGGCAGGGTGTTTTCCGCTGTCCGTGATGTAAATGGCATTGCCTGCATCACATCTGACCATGGAGACATAGAGCAGATGATTGATTATGAGACCGGTAACCCGCATACAGCCCATACTACAAATTTAGTTCCTTTCATCGTCACAAAAAAAGGACTTAGTCTCAGACCCGGTACAGGCATCTTTGCAGACATTTCCCCGACACTCCTCGACCTGATGGGGATTGAAAAACCTTCAGAGATGACCGGCAGATCGCTAATCGCGAGATGATGTTCATTTAAAGACACCGTGTAGACCGTAAAAATGAGTCTTACCTCATTATTTTTTTTCATCGCCGGACTTATCCTGCTCATAGCAGGTGCAGAAGCATTAGTACGTGGTGCATCGAAACTTGCTGTGCTTGTTGGTATATCACCTCTGGTAATAGGGCTGACTATTGTTGCCTTTGGTACGAGCTCTCCGGAGCTGGCCGTAAGTGTCATAGCCGGCCTATCAGGTAATGCAGACATATCCCTCGGCAATGTCGTAGGAAGTAACATATTCAACATCCTCTTTATCCTTGGCATATCTGCCTCCATAACACCTCTTGTGGTTTCCAGGCAATTAATCAGGTTTGATGTGCCGGTAATGATTGCGGTCTCAATATTAGTCTTCATCTTTGGACTTGACGGAAAGATTCGAAGGGTAGAGGGCATTATTTTATTTGTCGGCATTGTTAGCTATACGGTTTTTCTGATTTACAAAAGCCGCAAACTAACAAAGGAACACGAAAATTCCCCTCCCCTTCAAGGGGAGGGACATAAACCGCAAATGTATCTGCTTTACTCAGTACTTATCCTTCTTGGCTTTTTCCTCCTCATCCTCGGTTCACGATGGCTTGTAAATGGCGCAGTTATTATCGCAAAAGCAATTGGTATCAGCGAGTTGATAATAGGACTAACCATAGTAGCCGCCGGCACATCCTTGCCTGAAGTGGCCACATCTGTTGTAGCAACTATCCGTGGCGAAAGGGATATCGCAGTCGGCAATGTGGTGGGGAGTAACATATTTAACATACTTGCAGTTCTCGGTCTCTCCAGTATAGCAGCCCTGGATGGCATCAAGGTGTCTTCCACTGCTTTACACTTCGATATCCCTGTAATGATAGCTGTAGCTGTAATCTGTCTGCCTGTCTTCTTCACACGTAACCTGATTTCCCGCTGGGAGGGTATGTTTTTATTGGGTTGTTACGGGGGTTACATAGCATATCTTACCTCACATATTTAGACAGCAAACTGCGGAAGATGGGTTAAGGGAGGATTTACTTATTGAATCAAAACACCATTTGTCGTAATATACCTCAACCCGTGACCCCATGATATTGAAATGGGAAAGTAGTTTATAATTGTAATTGCGAGGGATGAAATGGAAATATTAGTCAAGGTTATCAAGATGTTTCTTCATCTGGACAAGCACCTGAATATCGTAATTCAAAATTATGGCGTATGGACCTACCTTATTATTTTTCTGATAGTCTTTTGTGAAACAGGGCTTGTCATAACTCCGTTGCTGCCGGGGGATTCACTCCTCTTTGCTGCAGGAAGTTTTGCCGGGATGGGAATGCTGGACGTCAGGCTGTTATTCCTTCTTTTGAGTGCGGCTGCCATACTCGGCGACTCAGTGAATTATTACATAGGACGGTATATGGGGCCAAAGGTATTCCAAAAGGGAAACAGCCGTATCTTTAAGAAAGAGTATCTTGATAAGACCCATAAGTTCTATGAAAAATACGGCGGGAAGACCATAATACTGGCCCGTTTCATACCTATTGTCAGGACATTTGCACCTTTTGTTGCGGGGGTTGGCAATATGTCTTATGGCAGGTTTGCCGTATACAATATTACAGGAGGGATTGTGTGGGTAGGTCTCTTTGTTTTTGGAGGATATTACTTTGGTGGTCTTCCAATAGTCAGACAGAATTTCAGCATCGTAATATTGGCTATCATTTTTATCTCGATACTTCCTGGCATGGTTGAGTATATCCGTCACTTGCGCCGGTGACATCATACTGAATTCCTTCAGTCAGACCAAACCTACCCTTCCCCTTTCACCAGTTGCGATTTGGTAGATGCTAACCTGTTAAGTCAATTCTTGCCGGTTAATCCTTGTTGACACTCCATGTTTAAGTATTCATAATTAAATAGCAATTATAGACGGTTTCGAGACTTTTTACAGGGTTGTCAATATTGTGTAAAAGGAGAAATAATGTCGCAGAATTGGGACAGGCTTGTGCAGATAATGGACACACTGAGGGGTGAGAATGGGTGTCCGTGGGATAAGAAGCAGACGAGGGAGTCGTTAAAGCCTTATCTGATTGAAGAGGCATATGAGGTATTGGAGGCTATTGAAGAGAAAGATGCAAAGAAGCTTAAGGAGGAACTGGGGGATCTGCTCTATCAGATACTTTTCCATGCGAGAATCAGCAAGGAAAATAGTGAATTTGATATCGAAGATGTATTGAGTGCTTCCTGTGAGAAGATGGTGAGAAGACACCCGCATGTTTTCGGGGACAAGAAGGCAGACAGCGCTGAAGAGGTGTTGAAACAGTGGGAGGAGATAAAGAAGGGCGAAAAGGGGAATGACAGGAAGTCAATACTTGAAGGAGTGCCTGCGCACCTGCCTGCCTTACTTCGTGCCCATCAGTTACAGGCAAGGGCTGCAAGGGTTGGGTTTGACTGGGAGCATGTTGACCAGGTCTTTGCAAAGGTACAGGAGGAGATGGGGGAGTTTGAGGAGGCATTCAGGGGCGGAGACCGTGAGCGGATGGAGAGTGAGCTCGGTGACCTCTTGTTTGCCCTTGTCAATATTGGCCGCTTTATCGAAGTTAGTCCTGAAGATGCCTTGCGCAAGACTATAAGCAGGTTTATGTCGAGGTTCAGGCACATTGAGGAAGATATAGCGAGACAGGGATTGGAGTGGAAAGATGTTTCCTTAAATGAGATGGAAGAGTTGTGGCAGGAGGCCAAGGCCATAGAAAAGAACGAAGGTAAGCAGGGTTTATAGATGAAACATAGAAGAATACTTCTCAATCTAAAAATAATCATTTCATGCATTCTGCTCGTAGCGGGTTTATATGGTCTTGCCGCTTCTTCAGCCCAGAAGCGGGTTTACCTCGCCAAATACGATGGCGTCATTAATCCCGTTGCCGGGGAGTATATTGCAC
>MHEI01000018.1:18778-21955 GCA_001805165.1 Nitrospirae bacterium RBG_16_43_11
ATTGAACTTGACACACCGGGCGGGCTTGATACTTCAATGCGGGATATTGTGAAGGAAATAAGCAGTTCTAACGTCCCGGTAATCGTCTATGTATCACCTGCCGGGGCAAGGGCTGCATCTGCCGGTGTTTTTATCACCCTCTCTGCACATATTGCTGCAATGGCTCCTGGGACTAACATTGGCGCTGCCCACCCTGTTGCAGTCGGCGGTGGACAGATGGATGATACAATGAAGGAGAAAGTAGAAAATGATGCTGCTGCCTATATTAAAGCTATTGCAGGAAAACGAGGCAGAAATGTCAAGTGGGCTGAAGATGCCGTAAGAAAAAGTGTATCAATAACAGAGAAAGAGGCATTGGATCTCAAAGTCATAGACATTGTTGCAGAGAACCGGGATGAACTTCTCAAACTGATTAACGGACGTGAAGTGACGACTAACAGCGGGATGGTAAAGATTGTGACAACAGGTGCCGCTGTTGAGGAATTTCCCATGGGGCTGAGACTGCGGATATTGAATGCCCTCAGCGACCCTAATATTGCATACATACTGATGATACTTGGTATATACGGGCTCTTCTTTGAGCTTGCCAGTCCCGGCGCTATCTTCCCTGGTGTTGTCGGCGCGATATGTCTTATCCTTGCTTTTTATGCCTTTCAGACACTTCCTGTAAATTATGCCGGTTTATCGCTTATAATACTTGGTATTATACTCTTCATAGCAGAGATAAAAATCATAAGCTATGGACTCCTGTCTGTAGCAGGTGTAATATCTATGGTACTCGGCTCTATCATGTTGATGAAGGTTGATGCGCCATTCTTCAGGATATCATGGTTGGTTATACTCCCGGCAGCATTGCTGACCGCCCTTTTCTTTGCCGTGGCAATCGGGCTTGCAGTTAAGGCGCACAAGAGGCAGCCACTGAGCGGCAGTGAGGGACTTATCGGTGAGCTTGGTGAAGCGGCTTCTGATATTGCCCCGGAGGGGAAGGCATTTGTTCATGGGGAGATATGGGATGCGAGGAGTGATGAGCAGATTAGCAAGGGAGAGAAGATAAGGATTATTGGGACAGACAGGATGACGGTTATAGTAAGAAAACAATAGAAAGGGGGGTGCAATAATGGAGCTTTTCCTCAGTCCGATTATAATTATAATAATAGCAGCTATGTTCCTCTACAGTGCTATAAAGATACTTAAAGAATACGAGCGCGGCGTCATATTTATGCTCGGACGCTTCTGGAGGGTAAAGGGACCCGGACTTATCATCCTGATACCTGGTATACAGAAGATGGTCAAGATAAGTTTAAGGACATTAGTCCTTGATGTCCCTACACAGGATATTATCACTAAAGACAATGTCTCAGTAAAAGTCAGCGCTGTGGTTTATTTCCGTGTGATAGAGGCTCAAAAGGCTATTATTGAGGTTGAGGATTATTTTTATGCCACTTCCCAGCTTTCACAAACTACCCTCAGGAGCGTGCTGGGACAGGCCGACCTTGATGAGTTGCTGTCTGCAAGGGATAAGTTAAATCAGGATCTCCAGCGTATACTTGACAGGCATACCGAGCCATGGGGTGTGAAGGTGTCTAATGTTGAAATAAAGAATGTTGATCTGCCTCAGGAGATGCAGCGCGCCATGGCAAAACAGGCAGAGGCCGAAAGGGAGAGACGCGCAAAGGTGATCCATGCAGAAGGTGAGTTTCAGGCTTCACAGAGACTCTCTGATGCAGCAGCAATAATGAGCGCAAATCCGACAACATTGCAACTCAGATACCTTCAGACACTGACAGAGATTGCTACAGAGAAGAACTCGACTATAATTTTCCCTTTACCTATAGACCTGCTGGCCCCTTTTATGTCCAGGAAGGATGCTGTTAAGGAATAATGATTTTCAGGGTACTGGCCATATTGGCAACCTGTGTATTCCTATGGACATCCGCAGGAGTGGCTGCGACAGGAAGGATTTCTGACATTCTTATTACCCGGGGAAATAATGAGTTGTTAGTTTCAGCCCGTCTGACAGGTGGATTTACCCCGGAGATTAAGAAGGAGATAATCAATGGTGTCAGTAAAGAATTCTTCTATTACTTAGTCATTAAAAGGGTGATGTCTAACTGGCTCGATGCAGAGAAGATATCGGGCACAATAAAATATTCCATAAAGTACGATATCCTCAAAAAACAGTATCTTGTTACCAGGGAGACAGGTGATTTATCCGAAGAACAGATATTTGATTCGTATGACAGCATGGTTGCCTGGGTATCCGGAGTAGACAGGATAAGTATAACGCCGTTTAATTTACTCAATAAGAAACTGCAATATTATGTAAGCATAAAGGCAGAGATGAAGGCCGGGGAACTTCCTTTTCTCTTACGCTACCTTTTTTTCTTCGTTCCCTATTCCCGGTTCAGTACTGAATGGTATGACTCCGTTATATTTATGTTAAAAGATTTGAAATGAAAAAGCCTATAATCATCATATCAATCTTTCTTGCCTTAACTATAACACTTACAATTGCGGAGGTCATTCTTTCAAAGAGCGGCACATCACTCCTCCATAACAATATCCTTATATTTACGCTATTCAATATAAACATTATATTACTGGTAGTTCTTCTGTTGCTCCTTTCGCGGAATGTTGTTAAGTATATTTTTGACCGGCAGCAGAATGTACTTGGCAATAAATTCAGGACAAAGCTGATAGCAGCATTCGTCGGATTTTCCCTGATCCCATCTGCCCTTCTCTTTATTGTTGCAAGCGGCCTGATTACCAACAGTATAAATAACTGGTTCAATATTCAGGTAGAAAAATCCCTCAGGAATTCACTCGATGTTGCCCAGAGTTATTATGATAAGGAGAAGGGAGATACGCTTTATACTGCAGAAATCATAGCAAAGAGCCTGACCCGGGATGATCTGAATAAGGCTGATCTGATAAAGATAATAGAAGATAAAAAAAAGGAGCATAGGCTCTCAGGTATAGAGGTGTTTGATGAAAAAGCAAAACTTATTGGCCGCTCTATTGACAGCAAGCTGGTAAAACGCGGTTATTCCGGGGCTTCAGCAGAACTTGTGCAAAAAGGATTGAGAGGGGAGAAGCTTGCTGTTGTCAAGACCATTGAATCAGGTGATGCTGTAATCGGTATTTCACCGGTTTATTTGTCCCCAACGGATGCCGGGG
>MHEI01000018.1:22002-35130 GCA_001805165.1 Nitrospirae bacterium RBG_16_43_11
CGTTGGAAAGATGGTAGAGATCACGAGGCTTTTTGAAGAATACAATCAGATGGTTTCACTTAAAGGGCCGATTAAGAACAGTTATATACTCTCATTTCTAATAATTACCTTGTTGATTATATTCTCAGCTATATGGTTTGGTTACTACCTGGCAAAAAATATTACTACCCCTATTCAAAGCCTTGCTGAAGCTACACAGGCTGTTGCTGAAGGCAATCTTGACGTCAAAGTAGAGACATCAGCAAGAGATGAGATTGGGGTACTCATCAATTCGTTTAACAGGATGACCGGGGACCTTAAGCAGAGCAAATCTGAACTGGAGGATGCCTATAGTTCACTTAGAGATTCCAGTATCGAGATAGAGCAGAGAAGGGCATATATGGAGACAGTACTTGAGAATATTGCTACCGGAGTAATATCTATTGATAAGAATGGCGATATTACTACTTTTAATCGTGCCGCAGAGAAAGTCCTCGATATACGTAAGGAAGATATAAAGGGGAAGGGCTTTCAGGAGATATTAAGTCGCATCCCTCCTGATGCAGCTAAGGATATTATTAGAAGGATTAGAGGAGGAGGGGGTACTATCAAAGATGAAGAGATTCAGTTCAATATGAATAACAGGAGTATAACACTGAGGCTTAAGATGACTACACTGTATGATGCTGACGGTAATTTCTCAGGCAATGTTGTGGTTTTTGATGACCTGTCGGAACTTATCAAGGCACAGAGGATTGCCGCATGGCAGGAGGTGGCAAAAGGGTTGGCTCACGAAATAAAAAATCCGCTTACTCCGATTCAGCTCTGTACGGAAAGGCTCAGGAAAAAACATTATGAAAGGGCGGAGAACTATGATAAAATTTTTGACGACTGCACAGGCACAATAATAAATGAGGTTAATGCATTAAAAATGATGCTGAATGAGTTCTCGGGTTTTGCCAGAATGCCTGTGGCAAAACCGTCAATCAATGACCTGAACTCAATCATAAAAGAGGTTGTATTGTTATATCGTAACGCTCATAAGGATATTGGTTTTACTGAAACCCTGTTTGATGGCCTTCCGGAGATTAATATTGACAGAGAGCAGATTAAACGGGTATTTATAAATCTGCTCAAAAATGCAGTAGAGGCTATTAATGGTAATGGTCAGGTAATAATTACAACAGAATATGACAGTAAGAATAAGAACGTGATAGTTGAATTAACAGATAATGGTACTGGGGTTCCTCCTGAGGATAAAGACAAGATTTTTATACCATATTTTTCAAGGAAGAAGAGCGGGACAGGTTTAGGGTTGGCCATAGTAAACCGAATAGTTTCTGACCACAACGGCAGGATTATGGTCAGTGACAATGTCCCGACAGGAACAAAGTTTGTAATAGAGCTGCCGGTGTGATGTCAGACCATATTCTCATAGTAGATGACGAAAAAGGAATATTGAGTTCCCTCTCTGCTGTTCTCGATGACGAGGGGTATACTATTTCTACGGCTGAAACCGGGAGCGAGGCATTTAAAAAGAAAAAAGATGACACACCATCTGTAGTTCTGCTTGATGTCTGGCTGCCTGATATTGATGGACTGGAAATACTGAAGGAGATAAGAGATACCCATCCCGGGATTACAGTTGTTGTTATGTCGGGCCATGGCACAATAGAAACAGCAGTTAAGGCTACAAAATTAGGTGCATTTGACTATATTGAGAAACCCCTGTCCATGGAAAGGGTGCTCTTAATTATAAAGCATGCAATTAAGCAGCAGCGCCTTGAATTAGAAAATGTTCAACTGAAGGGGAAGATTGAAAAGTGGTATGAGATTATTGGAGAGAGCCCTGTAATACGTTCTTTGAAAGAGCAGATAATGGTAGTAGGAAGGTCGAACAGCAGGGTACTTGTAACAGGTGAAAATGGTACAGGTAAAGAACTGGTTGCGAGATCTATACACCGTGCAAGCCAGCGGGCTGATAAGCCCTTTATTGCCGTTAATTGTGCAGCAATCCCTGAGACTCTTATTGAGAGTGAATTATTTGGTCACGAGAAAGGTGCGTTCACCGGCGCTACCTCAGTTCAGCGGGGAAAGTTCGAGATTGCAGATGGCGGCACCATATTTTTGGATGAGATAGGTGATATGAGTTTAAACACACAGGCAAAGGTTTTGCGTGTTTTGCAGGAGCAGGAGTTTCAGCGTGTTGGAGGTACAAGAAATATCAGGGTAGACGTAAGGTTTATAACAGCGACAAATAAGAATCTCACAGATGAGATAAAAAAAGGGAACTTTAGAGAAGACCTTTTTTACAGGATTAATGTTATTATATTGCATATGCCTCCTTTAAGGGAGCGAAAGGAAGATATTCCACTTCTGGCTAAGCATTTTCTAAAAGAAATTATAAGAGAACAGGGTTTAAAGAATAAGATGCTCACGGAACAGGCAGTAGAATTAATGAAGGGATATGATTGGCCTGGTAATGTCAGGGAGCTTCGCAATCTGATGGAAAGGGTAGCTATTATGGCAGCGGGAGACCGGATTTATCCCGGTGATCTTGCAATAATAGCCAAAGATCGGCAACAAATTTCCACCCCCATTATTAATGGTAGTTCTGGTTCACTTAGAGATGCACGGGCAAACTTTGAACGGTACTTTATATTAGAAAAGTTAAGGGAAAATAATTGGAATATAACCAAGACTGCAGAAGATTTAATGATAGAGCGGAGTAATCTGCATAGAAAAATGAAGATGCTGGGAATTGAAGAAAATGTAAAATAAAAATTTAAAATGCAGGATTTTATCTATTTTATTAATGCACTGGTTATTTTAATTTTCAACTGTAATTTTTCATTTTAAAATTTAAACTTATTTAAGGAGGGTACCTTGTCCGAACTGAGAAAAGATCCTGTAACAGGAAGATGGGTGATAATATCTTCAGAAAGGGGAAGGAGGCCATCAGATTTCCAGGAGGCTCCCCCTAAGCGAAAAGGGGGGTTTTGTCCATTTTGTGCTGGTAATGAAAAGGTTACTCCGCCGGAGATATTGGCGTACCGTGAGACAGGCACAGCTCCAAATACAGCAGGATGGAGTCTACGCGTTGTAGCGAATAAATTTCCAGCCCTGAAAATTGAAGGGAATCTTGATAAAACAGGTATAGGCCTTTTTGATAAAATGAATGGGATAGGAGCGCATGAGGTAATCATAGAAACTCCACTCCATGATACTACTATGTCAACCCTTCCCGAGAGGAAGATAGAGGATATTATATGGGCTTACAGGGACAGGGTGGTAGACCTGAAAAAAGATGTCCGGTTTCAGTACATTCTTATTTTCAAAAACGAAGGGGAGGCTGCGGGTGCATCTCTCGAACATTCTCACTCTCAGCTTATTGCCCTGCCTGTTATACCAAGGCATGTATTTGAAGAGATTGAAGGTGCAAGGCTCTATTATAATTACAAAGAGAGATGCATATATTGTGATATTGTACGTCAGGAGATGTACTCGGAAGACCGGAGTGTGACAGAAAATGAGCACTTCCTTGCTATTACACCATTTGCAGCCCGGTTTCCGTTTGAAACATGGATTATCCCGAAAAATCATAACTCATGTTTTGATGAGGCCCAGCCATGGGAATACAGCAGTTTAGCGAGGATACTGAAGAATGTACTTCAGAGGCTTGATAAGGTATTAAATATCCCGCCATATAATTATATCATCCATACATGTCCGTTGCGCAGCCAGATGAAAGAGTATTATCACTGGCACCTTGAGATAATGCCAAAGCTGGTCAGAATAGCAGGTTTTGAGTCAGGTTCAGGATTCTATATAAATCCTACATCTCCGGAAGAGGCGGCAAAATTTCTGAGAGAGGCGAAGGTGTAGGTAAGTACGGAATGTGGAGTTCGGATTGCGGAATGCAGGTTATGCAATTTTGTCTCAAATCACCTTTAAAGCCGCAGGGAGATCAACCCAAAGCGATTAAAGTCCTTGGCGACGGGATTAAGCAGGGGTTAAAACATCAGGTATTACTTGGTGTAACAGGCAGCGGCAAGACATTTACCCTTGCAAATGTCATAGAGAAAATCCAAAAGCCCACCCTTGTAATTGCCCCAAATAAGACGCTTGCAGCACAACTCTACCACGAGTTTAAATACTTCTTCCCTGAAAATGCAGTCGAATATTTTGTCAGTTATTATGACTACTATCAGCCTGAGGCCTATATTCCCCAGACAGACACTTATATTGAAAAGGATTCTTCAATAAATGATGCTATTGACCGCATGAGGCACTCTGCGACTACATCCCTGCTTCAGAGGAATGATGTTATTATTGTTGCGTCTGTTTCATGTATTTACGGGCTTGGTTCACCGGAGGCATATCAGGGCATGCTTCTATATCTTGAAGAGGGGATGAATATTGAGAGGGAGGACATACTCAGAAAGCTCGTTGAGATACAGTATGAAAGAAATGACATAGACTTTCAACGGGGGACATTCAGGGTTCGGGGTGATGTAGTAGAGGTCTTCCCTTCATCTTCAGAAGATTCCTGTATAAGGATAGAGTTGTTCGGTGAATATGTAGATTCCATTTCAGAGATTGATCCCCTGCGCGGTATTACAAAAAAACGCCTTGCTAAGATAGCGATATACCCGGGTACTCACTATGTAATTCCACCACACCGTATGGAAAGGGCTTTACAATCTATAAAGAAAGAGCTTGCAGAGCGTATATGGTACTTTGAAGATAAGAATAACCTTATTGAGGCTCAGAGGATTGAACAAAGGACCAACTTTGATTTGGAAATGATAAAAGAGATAGGCTATTGTCATGGTATAGAAAATTACTCAAGGCATCTGAGTGGAAGAAAACCAGGTGAGCCACCCCCCACACTGATTGATTATTTCCCAAAGGATTATCTTCTTCTTATAGATGAAAGTCATGTAACCGTACCGCAGATCAGGGGTATGTACGAGGGTGATCACTCAAGGAAGAAGAGCCTTATTGAATATGGTTTCAGGCTCCTATCGGCCCTTGATAACAGGCCGCTTAAGTTCACGGAATTTGAGAAGTGTGTGAATCAGGTAATATATGTTTCAGCAACGCCCGGGCCATATGAGCTTGAAAAAGCAGAGGGAGAAGTGGTAGAGCAGATCATACGCCCGACAGGTCTTACAGACCCAATAATAGTGGTTAAGTCTGCTACAGGACAGGTAGATGATCTGTTGGGTGAGATAAGGGAAAGGGTAAATCAGGAGGAGAGGGTGCTCGTTACCACACTCACTAAAAGGATGGCAGAAGACCTGACTGAATATTATCACGAACTGGGAATTAAGGTACGCTATCTCCATGCTGAGATAGAGACTTTGGAACGGATTGAGATAATAAGGGACTTGAGACTCGGCAAGTTTGATGTCCTGATTGGGATAAACCTGCTTCGTGAGGGGCTTGATATTCCCGAGGTTTCACTTGTTGCAATACTTGATGCTGACAAGGAAGGATTTCTCAGATCTCACACATCTCTTATACAGACAGCAGGGAGGGCTTCAAGGAATGTAGCCGGTAAAGTAATTATGTTTGCAGATACCGTGACAACATCAATGAAGAAGGCTATAGACGAGACAAACCGCAGACGCACTATCCAGGAGGAATATAACAGACAGCATAACATAACTCCGGTAAGTGTAATAAAGGGTATTCATGAGAAGCTTTACGAAATATCCGAGGCAGACTATTATAATATACCTACTGTTAAAGAAGCCGCGGAAGAATATTTGCCGGAAGATAAATTAGCCGCGCTATTGAGGTCATTACAAAAGGATATGAAGGATGCAGCTAAAAGACTGGAGTTTGAGAGAGCAGCAGAGCTAAGGGACAAGATAAAGACACTGAAAGAAAGTCAAACATACTTGTAAATATATATACCGAGGATTGATCCAAGAAGGGTAAGGAGATTTGCCCTTATGCTAAATCCTATGGTGAAGGTTATTATCCTTAGATCCAGGGTAACCGGCGGGGTAATTCCTATATGAAATCCTTCGGTGAAAATATTTCTAACAGGGCCTTCCGGAGAGATTGCCCGTAATATTTCTCCAAGAACATTACCGAGAAGGGCGCCAACAAGGATAAGGAGGAGTAGTATCCATATATTCTTTTTAAAAAGGGCCATGTATTTGACATACTACAGTAAAATATGTGTAAGTGCAAGTAGGGAGGAAAGATTTTAGATGCAGAAGGTATCAGGAATACTGGTTAAATTGCTCAAGCAGTACGGTCTTGAAGGCAAGATGATGGAATATACTCTTGCTGAGAAATGGGAGACTATAGCAGGCAGCATTATTGCGACACATTCAAAACCATCTGATATTCGTTACAGAAAGCTGTATATTATTGTTGATAGCCCGGTATGGCTTCAGGAACTCAGTTTCTACAAAGAAGAGCTGGTAAACAATATAAATAATTATTTTGGAAGAAAGGTTATCAATGATGTGTTTTTTAAGATAGGGTAATCAAACTGTCTTTAGCTTGCATATATATGGTAAGTGTCTGAAATTTTCCTTATAATCTAACCCATAACCTACGACAAACTCATCCGGTATTTCAAATCCCTTGTATGCCACAGGAAGGTCCACAATCCTTAGCGCCGGCCTGTCAAGCAAAACTGCAACCTTCAGGGAAGACGGATTCCTTGCCTTTAGTATTCTCAAGAGGTATCCAAGGGTAAAGCCGGTATCTATGATGTCTTCGACCATAAGGACATCCTTATTTGCGATATTTATATCAAGGTCTTTAATAATCCTTACCGCCCCGGACTCACCCCTGCCTGCATAGGAAGATATAGATAAAAAATCAATGACGATTGGTATACTAACCACCCTGATGAGGTCTGCCATAAAAACCGCAGCTCCTTTAAGTACACAAATCAAAACAGGGTCTTTACCCCTGTAATCCTCTGAGATTGAGTTTCCGAGCTCTGCAATCCTTTTCAGAAGGTCATCTTGTGTGATAATTACTTCTCCTGTCTCCAGCTCTTTCATTGCTTGACACCCCCCCCTGCATAGTGATAATATAATATTACCCTGAGACATAAGGATACATCAAATGTCCAACTGGATGTCCCCCGGAGGTGATCAAAAGGGACCCAAAGAGGGGTAAAGGTTCAGAAAAGTTAGCAGGCTGACGAAAGTCAGAAGTTAGCTTACAGAACACACCCTCTTGGACATGACGATCCTGAAACTCAGGGTATTTTTTTATCTTTATGCTCATATTTTCGGATTAACCTCTTATAATCCTTTCCATAAAATAACTTTATATTCACTTCTGGATACAATTTCTTTAATAATCTTACCTTTCTGTTTTTCTTTGTAACAAGACTCTGCTTCATGGTGGTTAATTCTATGTACAAATCAAGGTCAGGAAGATAAAAATCCGGTGTAAAACTTTCTATTACATTTCCACCCTCATCCCATTTTATGGGAAAGGTCTTTGGTTCATACTCCCATTTTATATGATAAAACTTCAGTATCTTTGCAAATTCTTCCTCGCTCGGATGGGCGAAGGTAATCTCCCTTACCCCCTTTAAATCCTCAAGATTTTCAAACTCATCCGAGAGACCCCGGACAGCACAGGCTTCCTCAAGAAGAATTACCATTCTGCGAATTTCAGGGAGCATAGAGACGGGGATTTCTACTCCCTTTATTGTTGGTGTTAAATCACCATCTTTTGTCTTTGAATGTATGCGGATATCAATAATCTGACGCTTTTTGCCTCCGGAAATATTAGCAACTATTTCTTCATTCTTGCTTATGCTGAATCTGTACGTAGGATTAAGTATGTTCCCCCCGGTATTATTATTAATCATTGCCTTGCCCACTATAGGCCAAAAGCGGATGAGGTATGGATAACTTCTTGTTCAATATATCATACATGATTATTTGCTTCAATATCCATCTATGTTAAAATATTTAAAAATCGCAGGAGGTGAAATTATGGAATTTAAAATACCGGAAACGCTTAATGAGGAGCATGAAGAGCTCCATCGTGAACTTGCAAGGATTACTGAGGTTGGAGGTGCAATCGGAGCGGCTGCCAATAAGGTTGCAATGATTATGCACCCACATTTTATTAAAGAGGAAGAATATGCTATGCCGCCTCTTGGTTTGTTGAAACCGCTATCTAAAGGTGATATAAAGCCTGAGATGAAAGCTGTACTCAAGATCACTGATCATTTAAAGGGAATGTTGCCCCAAATGGTCTCCGAACATCAGGCAATTGTAGAGGCGTTAATAAAGCTGGCTGATGTGTCAACCAGGGAAAACAGGATGGAATTTGCCTTTATTGCGAAAAAACTTATCATACATATAAAGACAGAGGAGGAGGTTTTGTATCCGGCGGCAATTCTGGTTGGAGAGTACCTTAGATTGAAATTAAAAGTGTAATATTGAATAGTTAGACACTATAATAATATTTGTTGACATACCGAATTCATGGTATTATTAAATAAAAGAGGCTTAATTCTTGAACCATAGCGCCCGATAATGGTTATTAGAAGATTCCTCGGATTACTCGAGATAGTCTCTAGAAAGAAGGTGGTTTATGATGTTAAAGGAAAAAAGCAAACTAACGGAAGCACTTGAGGCATTTGAAAGGGATTACATTATAAATATAATGCAGTCCCTGGGCTGGAGCCGCAAGAAAACGGCTAATGAGTTAGGAATACCTCTAAGCACCCTGAAGTACAAGATGACAAAATTGGGTATATACGGCATTGTCCCTGGTCGCAGAAAGGTTTCTTAACTATAAAAATTAATATTAGCTTTATATTGGTAATAATTAATCGCTCCATTTCCTCTTACCTTTATCAAGAGAGAAAATCGCGTGTGCCTGAGCTAATAAATCCGGTATGTTGAGTCTTTCAGGACACCTTGGCAGACACTCATTGCATCGCGTGCAAAAGGTGGCCTTTTTCCCCCAGAACCAGTGGTCTGCATTCTCGAACATTTTGTAACGGTACTTGCCGAACTCCACCATATTGAAAGCTAAAGCAAGGTTCCGGAGCCTTAATACCTCAGGGATGTTTATCTGTTCCGGACACGGCAGACACTTATGGCAGAGGGTGCATAACGTTCCACCGAGTTTTTTATATTGCAGGTTAAGCCTCTCTATTATTTCCTGTTCACCCTCTGTCAGCGCCCCGCTGTACTTTGCAGCCTCAATGTGGGGATTAAACTCGTCAGGATGTGCAGCCCCTACCGTTACAGTAGTAACCTCCGGATTTGAGAGGCAGAATCTGAGGTTGATTGTTATAGGGTGATACGGACTGGTAAGTTCCATTAAATATTGCGGAGCCTTGTGAAGTTGACCTCCTTTATCTGTGGGAGAAATAATAAGTACTCCCATTTTCAACTCGCCTGCCCGCTTTATCGCCTGGAGATTTCGTTGATTAAAATAGTAGTAGTGGAGATTGACAGACTCAAATTCACCTGTTTCCATAGTCTTTAAGATTATCTCAAGTGGACCATGTGATGAAAACCCAAGATGTCTTATCAAACCTTCTGACATCGCCTTTCTTACAGTCTCAAGAACACCACCCTTCATGAAGGTATAGTTAAGTTGTTCATCATTATTTATGCCGTGCAGGTCAAAGTTGTCCAGATAGTCTGTCTGCAAACGGGTTAATGACTCTTCTATATATTTCCTGTAATTCTGATAATGTTTCGGAGTTATCTTTGTGGTAAGGAAAAACCTTGATCTGTCAAAGCCTTTTAGAGCCCTTCCTAATAGTTCTTCACTATTTGCATAGCCACGGGCAGTTTCATAGTGATTTATCCCAATCTCCATTGCTCGGTGGACTGTGGCAACTGCCTGGTCTTCAGCGACATCAGGTAATTGCATTGCCCCATATGTGAGTAGTGATATGTTAAGCCCTGTTTTTCCGAATTTCCGCTGAAAGATGTGATGCCTCCTTGAAAGGAAATACCGGAGGGATGATTGTTGTACCGATACCGTTTCTTTTCATGAATTTTAACTTCTTGCGCAAACGTTTTGCCATTGCAAGATTTTTCCTGCCGGTAGGATCTTCTTTGATGCACATTGCCATGTTTTGTTGATGCAAAAGGTCCATTATGGCGTTAAGAGAATTTCGGTAATATATATCCACATCCTCTTTATGCAGAACCCATTTAGAATATGATGATAGTCTGTTTATCATTTTATGCCACTGTTCCATGCGGTGAATAAGCACGAAATTGTTAAATATAGTCTTATTTGTACTGAATGATAATAGTGTATTCTCAATTACACTCTCCAGCAGAGGGTCATTATCTTTGTGTACATCTTTCATTATCTTCCGGGGGAGATCCCAGACTATATTATCAGCTAAGGCGTCGAAACGCATCTCCCAGTAAATATGCCGGAGAAATCGTGTTGAATAAGATGTTACCATTTTTTCCGGTACATAGTAATTGTGAGCAATAGTATCTGCTGCAAGGTGGCTCAGGTATCCGTATGCAAATGCCTTCTGTGATGGGCTGTTTGCCCTGTCGAGTACCTTAAACCCAACGTGCCAGTTGTGGCAGTGATGCAACTCCCTTGTAAATCTCTTTCCCACAACAATATCAGCACTAATACAGCCGTAAAGATAATCATATGGGAATACCTCAAGAAGGGGTCTTACAGGGGCTATAAGCAGGGCAGGGTTGCTTAGTACGTGCCAGCCGAGTTGCAAGTGTGTGGCCGGCCCCCATGCAAATGCATCATCAGGCCAAAAGAGTAGCAGGGGAAGGACAAAAAGGATTGGAAGTATAAACAATTCTAAACGCCTCTTTCTTCTTTAATCCGCATTTTATGTTAACCCTTTTTGCCCCTTTTGTAAAGAAATTCCTTGCAACCGGGCATTTTTTAGCGCCAACTCAGTACCTGCATTAACGTGAATTGCCTAAGTATCGGTTGCTTAGAAACGCCTTCTCACCTGCCATCAGCGTAACCGGATAAGACTTTTTCATTAGTAACCTGTGATTGGCTGCATAATACTCTGCCACAAGTGTATAAGAACCAGGTGGTGCAGCCACTCTTGCCATTCTGATCTGAGCCGGCAGTGTCTGCCAGCTCCGTTTGTCAGACTGTTCACTGGCAATCGTGTAAATGTTGGTCCCTAACTTTACGAGAAAGTCCGCAAAGGGGTCATCTTTTACCTTCTTCCTGACTTCAAGTGATAACAGATATTTTACTGTAGCCCTCGCAATAGCCTTTGCAGTAATACGACCTATCCTGTCCTCAAGGTCTTTAACAGCTATTGCAGAAATGTCCTCTGCAAGAAACATCTCCTGTGAGGATACAGCCCCTCCTGAATCAAGCAATTTCACTTCTACATAATCAAGTTCATCAGGTTGTATTACAAACTTAGGCAATGCAACACGAAGGTAGTAAATACCCCCCTTGATGTCAGGAATAGGGGCGTCAATAAAATAATCTGTTTTGACCGGCGCATGTCCATCAAGGCTGATAAATATTATTTCACCTTCCCCAGACCTTTCTTCCTGGGTAACCCATGAGGTATCAGAAAACATATTTCTGTAAAAGCTGTGTTCTTCGTCAAGGTGCAGTGATTCTGTTAAACGAAGTAAATCCACGGATAAGGGAGGAAGAACCTCTGTGCCGTAGTCCTGTTCATAAACCTCGTAAGTTTCATATGCCTTCCTGTAAGCAATAAAGGCATCGTTGTATTCATGCTTTACCTCGTAGAGTAAGCCGGTAAGATAGCGGGCAAAGGCGTCTTCCTTATATACATTCTTCTTTTCATATTTATCGTTGAATACGTTTAATTTGTGATCAATCTTCCGCGCTTCTACGAGGGCATCATCCCACTGGTGCATATAGACATAATTGAGCGCCCCTATCACATTGACCATCACCTTTTCAAAATCTTCTCCCTCATACGGCAACAGATTGTCGTTAGTCAGCATGGCGCCTGCTTCTGAGGTAATGCTTTTGGTATAAAGTTCTTCCATCCTTGATTCTGCCATATCCAAAAAAGCATTGCTTTCAGCATATCTGCCTGCGAGATGGAGAACCATTGCGCGGTCGAGGTAGTAAAGGAGTTCATTCCTCAGACCGTAATTATTCCTTGATTTTTCTAAAACATTATCTGCTTCTGTATACTGTTCCTGATACAGGTAACGGTCAATCTGGGCGTAATGCTGGACGGACGGGGCACAGGAAGAAAGTAGCAGTAATAGCAGTAAAAGACCTTTCTTCAAATAATTTCCCCTCTGTTGATTCTAAAAACCCAAGCGGCGCCTCTCAACAACCTTTTTAATCTTCTTATCTCCGAACCAGACCTTGATATTACTCTCTACATCTATCATCTCAAGGTCTACCTGATAGTAAATGACCTTAGTCCCTTTTTCCTCGTCCTGAATGGTATTTATGACACCTTTTAGCATATAGTCGGCCCCGATCTCTTTACCAATACCCTTGGCGGTTTCTTCAGTGGCATGTATCATCTGGTCGGTTCGCTCTTCCCTGATTTCCTCCCTTTCACCTTTTGACGCAACAAACTGTACCTGGCCGGAGTTTGTCAGCTCCCTCTCAAGGTCTTTTGTAAAGGTCTGGACATTTATATGTTCATGACTCCTGTTAACTACTGTTCCAATGATGACTGTAGGTTGTTTCTTATTCTTCGTTACATAGCTGTCAAGCCACGGTCTTGAGAGTGAGTCTTTAATCATCTCCTCTGCTACTAATCGGGAGTCTGTGTCATTCCACCTTCCGCTCAGGTCAATGGCCTCCTCGGGCTTAACACGCTCTACCCTGGTGCTGGCACATCCTCCTATAAAAGCTATCATCAGGATTGCAACTATAAGATATGACTTTTTCATAATATATTTACTCCTTTCTATAACCTCTCAAGCTTCTGCTTACGCTTCCTCGCTGCCTTTGAAAGCTTGTTGGGATTACCCTTCTTCTTTACCGTGACAGGGCGGTAATCATCGTCGTCCTCATCCTTCCATTCCCCTGGAGCTACATTACTTCTGATGCGCAGCTTTGGAATAAAATCCTCGGATGGTATAGCAGTATGCCCGAATGTCTCGGCAAAGGATGCAACTTCCTTGTCAGAGGTAATCACAGTATATTCTACGTCATCATCTT
>MHEI01000019.1:0-992 GCA_001805165.1 Nitrospirae bacterium RBG_16_43_11
CCTGCGTTGTGCGTGATATTTAGGAAATTTTAACCTAACATTCATTAAATGGGAATCCTGTTCAAGGATACGGTGTGCAAGCCCTTTAAAAAGGGACGCCTAAAGTATCCATCAGGGTACCCACTTGGTTTACCCGGGTAAAAATTTCCTTTCTACACGGCAACAGTGGGGCAACAAGGGAAATGGATTTAATATGGGTATAGATATAATAATGGTAGTTCTTTTGATTCTTTTTCATACTCTTACTTCAGGTTATCTCTGTTCAAAGGTGGGAAATCAATGTATTATGTATGGAAATAACAAAAGATGGATGATGAAAATCCCCTTAAATATTGATAAAACCATCCTTAAAATACCTGTCTTAAAGTCCAAATCCCCTTCAATTACTAACATTATTAAATAAGTCCAATATCTATTTCAGATTTTCTTTGATTTAGTCTATCAGGATTTGTTTAGAATTTAGGGATTCCAAACTGTATGGACTTATTCAATTCCATAGACGATAAAACTGCCCCCCTTGCGTGGCGCATGAGACCGGATAAACTGGAAGACTTCGTCGGGCAGATGCATGTAATGGCCCAGGGCAAACTCCTTAGACGCGTCATCGCCTCAGACACCGTCAAGTCTCTGATCATCTTTGGACCGCCAGGGAGCGGAAAGACCGCAATTGCACATCTTATTGCAAACCTGACTAAAGCACAATTTATCGGGATTAACGCAGTAACATCCGGCATAGCCGATATCAGAGATGCTGTCAGGAGGGCAAAAGAATGGAGGGGTGCAGGACATGATAAGACCATATTTTTTATTGACGAAATCCATAGATTCAATAAGACACAGCAGGATGCCTTGCTCCCCTATGTGGAACAAGGCATAGTAATCCTTATAGGTGTCTCAACGCAAAACCCCTTTTTCTCTATCATTCCACCATTATCTTCAAGATCGCTTATCCTCGAATTCAAGCCCCTGTCTGATGAAGAATTAAATATCAT
>MHEI01000019.1:1200-1408 GCA_001805165.1 Nitrospirae bacterium RBG_16_43_11
AAAAAATACGTTCAGTATGAAGACGGGGACAACCACTATGATACGATATCGGCCTTTATAAAGAGTATGAGGGGGTCCGACCCTGATGCCACACTCTACTGGCTGGCAAAGATGATCTATGCAGGAGAAGATCCGCTCTTTATTGCAAGGCGAATCGTTATCTGTGCTTCTGAGGATGTCGGTATGGCAGACCCCAGGGCGCTTACAG
>MHEI01000019.1:1556-1685 GCA_001805165.1 Nitrospirae bacterium RBG_16_43_11
GTTCAGTCTGTCCCTGAATACTTAAAAGACAGTCACTACACAGGTGCCTCAGGACTTGGCCGGGGGAAAGGTTATAAATACCCGCATGACTTTGGCGGTTATGTGGAGCAGAAATATTTGCTGAAACCA
>MHEI01000019.1:1783-5305 GCA_001805165.1 Nitrospirae bacterium RBG_16_43_11
GAAATCATGGAAATTATAGAAATAGGGATTTTAGGAATTGCAGGGATAATAATAGGCGCAGTCATTGGATTTCTGCTAAGAAACCGGATGTTGGAGGACAAGGTTAAAGAGGGGCGTGAGCAGGCAGAAAGGATAATTAAAGATGCTGAGAGAGAAGTTGAGGCTAAGAGAAAAGAAATAGAGATAGAGGCCAAAGATAAACTATACCAGGCAAGACTTGAAACAGAACGTGAAACCAAGGATAAGCAGACAGAGCTTATAAATCTTGATAAGAAGCTAAGTCAGCGGGAGTCCCATTTAGACAAAAAAGGGGACCAACTTGACAGAAAGGACAATGAGCTGCATAGAAAAGATCGCGAACTTACAGCACGTGAAAAGCTCGCAACAGAGAAGGTAGATCAATACGAACAGTCTCTGCGTTCAGCAAGAGAGCAATTAGAACAGATTTCAGGTATGTCTGCAGAAGAGGCAAAGCAATACCTCATGAAGGTAATGGAAGACGAAGCCAAGTTCGAGGCTGCAAAAGAGATGAAACGAATAGAGGATGAGGCAAAGAATACTGCTGAGAAAAAGGCTAAGGAAATAATTACAATCGCCATCCAGAGGTATGCTAACGAACATATAACAGAGGTAGCGGTATCTGTTGTACATCTCCCGAACGATGAGATGAAGGGGAGGATCATTGGAAGAGAAGGGCGTAACATACGTGCACTTGAGAGCGCCACAGGGGTGGATTTTATCGTTGATGATACACCTGAGGCAGTAATTATATCAGGGTTTGACCCGGTCCGCCGTGAGGTCGCACGTCAAACGCTGGAAAAGCTTATTTCTGACGGCAGGATTCATCCGGGACGCATTGAGGATCTCGTGGATAAGGTAAGGCGGGACGTAGAAAAGAACATGAAGGAGGATGCGGAGAAGGTACTGTTTGAACTCGGGATTCAGAATGTACATCCGGAGATAGTCAAACTGCTCGGCCGTCTTAAATACAGGACAAGTTATGGTCAGAACAATCTCTGGCATGCAAGGGAAGTAGCCTTTATCTGCGGCATGATGGCGTCAGAACTTGGTCTTGATGTTACGTTATGCAAGAGAATGTCACTACTTCATGATATAGGTAAGGCTGTAACACATGAACATGAAGGGTCACATACAACCCTCGGATTGGAAATTGCCAGGAAATATGGCGAGAATGCAAAGGTACAAAATGCAATAATCTCTCACCACGCGGATGTAGAACCCAACTGCGTCGAGAGTGTGCTCGTAGCTGCCGCAGATGCACTTTCCGGTGCAAGACCCGGTGCAAGAAGAGAGACATTTGATGCGTATATTAAACGGCTCGAAAATCTTGAAAAGGTTGCAACGTCTTTTAAAGGTGTAGAAAAGGCATATGCCATATCTGCAGGAAGGGAAATACGTGTAATCGTAAAACATGAAACCATATCCGATGCAGAGGCTGCACAGATAGCACGTGAAATGTCAAAGAAGATACATGACGAACTGACATATCCCGGTCAGATAAAGGTGACGGTAATAAGAGAGAGCAGGTACGTGGAAATGGCAAAGTGAAGATCCTTTTTATTGGTGACATAATAGGCGAAGCAGGCCGAAAGACCATTGCAAGGCACCTCGAAACAGTGGTAGACGAATACCGTATCAACCTTGTCATTGCAAATGGTGAAAACGCCGCAGGCGGTTTCGGTATAACTCCTAAGATTGCCGATGAACTATTCGACGCAGGCATAAATGTAATTACATCAGGTAATCATATATGGGATAAAAAGGAGATTGTGCCATATCTCGAGAAAGAGCGAAAACTGCTGAGACCCGCAAACTATCCTGAAGGTGTACCAGGATACGGATATACAACCGCTTATACGAATTCAGGGGATAAAGTCGTAGTCCTTAATCTCACAGGGCGGGTCTTTATGGGCAACTTTGATTGCCCCTTCCGTTATTTCAACCGTGAATTTCAGGGGCTTAAAGCTGAATCGGACATTATCATAGTGGACTTTCATGCTGAAGCCACATCTGAAAAGATTGCCTTTGGCTGGTTCGCGGATGGAAGGGCATCTGCTATTATAGGCACCCACACACATGTACAAACCGCTGACGAACAGATCCTGCCAAAGGGTACAGCCTATATTACGGACATTGGGATGACCGGGCCTTCTAACTCAGTAATAGGTATAGAAAAAGAGATGATCATCGAAAAATACCTGACCCTTATGCCCAGGCGCTTTGAAGTAGCTAAAGGAAGACCTGTCCTTTCTGCAGCAGTAGTTGAAATAAATGAACTGGATGGAAAGGCATTGTCAATAGAAAGGTTACTGTTAAGAGATGGCTGAGCAACTTGACATCCCTTTCAGGCATATCCTTACTGTCTCTGAACTTACCTCTGTAATAAAGTCCACACTTGAAGATAATTTTACTGATGTCTGGGTAGAGGGTGAGATATACAATTTCCGTGTACCTTCATCAGGACATATCTATTTTACGCTTAAAGACAACTCATCCCAGATAAAAGCCGTTCTATTCAGATCCTCTGCACGTATACTCAAGTTTGTTCCCAAGGACGGGCTTCATGTCCTTTGCCGCGGGAGGATTACCGTATATGAATTCAGGGGGGAGTATCAGATTGTTTTAGACTACATGGAACCTAAGGGGGTCGGTGCACTCCTGTTGGCATTTGAACAATTAAAGGAACGGCTTTCAAAAGAGGGGTTGTTTGATGAAGTAAGAAAAAGACCGATACCGCCTTTTCCGAACAGGATAGGGATAGTCACATCTCCTACAGGGGCGGCCATTAGAGATATTCTTAAAGTAATAGACAGGCGTTTTGCAAATGTAGAGATAGTAATAGCCCCGGCTGCAGTTCAGGGGGAGAGGGCAGCGCCGGAGATTGTTGATGCCATAGGTGAACTGAATAAGATAGAAGGTATGGACGTTATTATAGTTACAAGAGGAGGCGGAGGGATAGAAGACCTGTGGCCTTTTAATGAAGAGATCGTAGCACGGGCCATTTATAACTCAAATATACCTGTTATTTCCGCTGTAGGACACGAGATAGATTATACAATCGCAGACTTTGTCGCAGATTTGCGTGCCCCCACGCCGTCGGCAGCAGCCGAAATGGTAGTTAAAAACAAGGAAGACATACAGCGGTATATAGGAATACTCCATCAGAGGCTCCTGTACGCTAAGAATGCCTTTTTTGAAAAGAAGAGGGCACGAATCGTCTCACTGAGCAAGATGGTATTCAGCCCTGAAAGGGAGATCGGAAGGTATTTTCAGAGATTAGACGAGATTGAGACAAGGATTAGACACGGTATACAAAGGATTCTAAGAGACCGGCAACATCACATAGAAAAACTGACACAGGATGTTAATTCCTATAATCCGCAAAATATGGTCTCAATGTACAGGCACAAGATGGAGACATCAATAAACTCGCTCTTCAGAAATTTCTCTCATATAATTGCCTTGAAAAAAAGTGAGTTTCATGGAGTTGTTGCAAGGCTT
>MHEI01000019.1:5367-5631 GCA_001805165.1 Nitrospirae bacterium RBG_16_43_11
GCGATCAATTGTAAAGACACCTGCTGATGTACAACATGGAGATATGGTAGAGGTCAAGCTCCATGAGGGTACTATCTCCTGCCTTGTCGAAGAAGTTTAACCTGAAAATTGCAATTCACCTCTGCATCTGCTATAAAATTACACATGAAATTTATGACCTGTCCCAGGTGTGGGACTGCAATTCCGCCAAAGAATCCCTTTCCCACTGTGGATATAATCATCGAGCTTGAAGATAAGGGAATTGTACTGATCAACAGGAAAAAC
>MHEI01000019.1:5643-6125 GCA_001805165.1 Nitrospirae bacterium RBG_16_43_11
CCGGAGGCTTTGTTGATTACGGGGAATCAATAGAAGATGCGGCAGTGCGTGAAGCACTGGAAGAGACATCACTCAAGGTTGACCTTGTACGGCAATTCCATGTCTATTCTTCACCTGACCGCGATGCAAGATTACATGCAATTGCCACAGTATTTATAGCCAGTGCCGGTGGAACTCCAATAGCCGCAGATGATGCTAAAGACGCGGGGATATTCACTAAGGAAACGCTTCCTGATGAAATCGCATTTGATCACAGGAGGATACTGGATGATTATTTTAATAACAGATACTGAGACCTCGTAAAAAATCTTTTTTGTCCCCAGGTCTCATTTTGTATAAGCCAGTTTTATAAAGTGATTAACCATCTTTTGAACCGGCCTTACCTGCAGCAGCATCAAGTGAGTTGATAACGAACTTCAGGCTATCAATTCGATCACTTCTTTCCATCTTAATTCATCCACCTTTTCCAGCTTAACAAACTT
>MHEI01000020.1:0-147 GCA_001805165.1 Nitrospirae bacterium RBG_16_43_11
ACTTTGAGACCACGGATGGTCTGGCTTATACAAAGACACCTCCTTCAGGGAGTCTTAACGGTCCCCATGTAAACTATCCGCCGGTGCTGTCATTCTCAACTGATGCAGGTTTTATGACTGATGGTGTGGACCCTGATAATGGTAATA
>MHEI01000020.1:295-1153 GCA_001805165.1 Nitrospirae bacterium RBG_16_43_11
AGCTCTATGTTGACTGATGGGACGCATAATTATTACTTTGATACATCTGATGGTCTTGAAGGTGGATTGCTGCCGCCTTCCGGAAACCTGAGCGGTCCTATAGTCACAAATACCTATACACCGGCGGGGACAAATGTCGTAGTGAGACCTGATGTAAATGTGACTATAACATTTGATCAGGTTACGACTACGGGTGATACATACGTTACAAACTCACAGACCGGTTCATCCCTCCCGTCAGGTTATCTGCATGGTTCACCACCTGCCTACTTTGACATATGGACTACTGCAACATACACGGGCAAGGTCAGGATGTGTTTTACTTATAATGATCAGAGATACTTCGGTGTAGGTTATGGAGGCGAGAGGGGATTGAGGTGGCTGCACGTTGAGGGTGGTTCGTTCAGGGATCGCACAGTTACACTGGATGTGAATAACGATTTTGTCTGTGGCGATGTGTATAGTTTCTCAGAATTTTCTGCTGCAGTAGAAGAGGCAACCCTTGTTACCCTGACATCGTTTAAAGCAACCGGTATGGACAGCAAGGTAATGCTTACATGGTCAACAGCGGCAGAGGTTGACAGCATGGGCTTCAACGTATTGAGGGGCCCTACTATGACCGGTCCATTTACGCGCGTCAATAGTTGGCTTATAAGGTCAAAAGGGACACCGACGAGGGGTATGACATACAGTTTTGAGGATACAGGTGTGGAGAACGGCGTGACTTATTTCTATAAGTTAGAAAACGTTGATATTAATGGCAAGATAAGCGCCCACATGATTGCTTCGGCTGCCCCTTCGACGCCGGAGACTAAGGAGTTGAAGCCTGTTTCAGATGAAGAAACTTCTAAGCCGGAA
>MHEI01000020.1:1257-1572 GCA_001805165.1 Nitrospirae bacterium RBG_16_43_11
GTTGAATCCGTTAAAGATATCAAAGGGGAGCAGGTTTTCACTGAGGAAGTGAGTAAAGAGGTAACAGAAGGTGATATGTTACAACTCATACCAGAAGTCACGGGTTATGAAGGTGCACAGCAGGACACTGTTCATACGGCTAAGAAACCATCATTAAAAGAGGCAGTAAAAGAGGAGTATCCTTCTCCAGGTGACTTTGCCCTGAAGATCGAAGACGACAAAGGCAATGAATTAGATGTAAGACAGGCGAATCAAGGGGATAAGGTAAATGAACCGTATGAGATTATGGTTGATGAGGGAAACAAAGTTGTCTTA
>MHEI01000020.1:1615-1899 GCA_001805165.1 Nitrospirae bacterium RBG_16_43_11
GATGGGATGATAAAGGTAACAAGATGGTAAAGGTAAATACAATTCCTATTCCCTTCTTTGCCTCACAGGCAGGGGATAAGAGACTGTTGTATACATTTAAAGATGCAGGAGTTACAGAAAAGATTACTTACAAATATAATATTGAGACGATACTACCTGATGGTTCTGTGAAAGAATCCAAACCACTTGAAATTACTATAGAATCAAAGAGGAAATTAGGGAAACCTGACGTAACTCCTCAGCCTGAAAGCATAATACCCTCCGGGAAGCAGTAATACAGGCAT
>MHEI01000020.1:1912-3291 GCA_001805165.1 Nitrospirae bacterium RBG_16_43_11
TTACCATTACTATCTAATGAAAAAATATCTATTTCTACTCATCATGGTATCCTTCCTTGCAGGTTGCGGTTCTGGTGGTGGAGGAAGTAAGCCTGCCGGCATTGATAATAGCGGAAACAATAGCGGTAATAACGGCGGTAGTAAAGTAAATCCTGAGTGTTCGAGAACCGGTAAGATAGCTAAAATAAAGGTCAGCAAAGACGGGATTTACAAGGTTGCATATTCGGATCTGTACAGTAGTTGTTCATCCACATCTATTAATTCATCCACAATAAGCCTTTCAAACCAGGACATGGATATTCCAATAGATATTGTTGACAGTAACGGTAATGGTCAGTTTGAGACCGACGATTATATAGAGTTCTATGGCAAGGCAATAGGTCGCGATGACAGCCGGTTCAGGTTTACTGAGACTAATGTGTACTGGTTGTCTGTTGGGGAGAAGACAGGCAAGAGGATAGTAAAGGTTACACCTCAGTCCATTCCGTTGCCTCCCAACGGTTCCTTTTTAAAGCGATTACATGTGGAAAAGGATACATGGTATGTACAGGAAAACTATCCTGATATATCTTCACCATCTGATCTAAGAGAGCACTGGTTTTGGAATGACAGGATTTATCCTGGTGACACGGTTAATTACTCTGAGGGCTTCAGTACAAGACACATTGACAGGGGAGTGCCAGTATTGCTGAAACTACGGCTGCAGTCAGTTAGCTGGGAACACTATATAAATGTTTACGTCAATGACAAACCTTTATCAGATAACGCAATAATGTGGAACAGTCAGGCCCCTTATGATATGGAGCTCATTGTTGATCCATCAAATTTCAAAGATAGTGGTCTTAATACACTTACTATCGAAAGTGTTAGTGGCGGACTTTTTTATTTGGACTGGTTTGATGTTACTTATAACAGGAAGTATATAGCAGAATATAATGTCATAGAGTTTACAGGCAAGAACTTCTTTAAGCTCTCTGGTTTTGCATCAAATCAAGTATCTGTTTATGAAATCTCGGATCATGAGAATGTACAGAAAGTAAATATCTCAGTGCCTAAGAAAATATCAGAATCGAATTTTGAAGTTTCATTTTCGAGCCCTTATAATGATGAAAGGACATTTATGGCCCTAACATCAGACCAGAAGATATCGCCTGTTATCGAGCCATATATACCATCTGACATTACTTCAAGTCCTGCAGACTATATAATAATTACTCACGAAGACTTCGCTGACGCTATTAAAACGCTTGCTGATTACAGGACTCAGCAAGGATACGAAGTCCTCACAGTCAAAGTCAATGATATATATAATGCATTCGGTAGCGGGATAGAGACCCCGCATGCGATAAAGGCTTTCCTTAAATACGCTTATGAAAACT
>MHEI01000020.1:3306-7619 GCA_001805165.1 Nitrospirae bacterium RBG_16_43_11
TATATGTGGTTCTTGTTGGAGATGCGACAGTTGACTATAAGGATTTAAGCGGCTATGGAGATATCTCTGGTGTTAAGAGTTATGTGCCGGCATATCTCTATAATTATCCCGGGCTTGGGGAGGTCCCGAGCGATAACTGGTTTGCAGATTTTGACGATGATATTCTGCCGGAGGTTAATATCGGGAGGATTCCTGCCAAGTTCCCTGATGATGTTTCTTCGGTAATCTCCAAGATAATTTCACATGAAAGTTCTGTGGCTAAATCTACGGATGTTTTGCTGATCGCAGATGACGATAATCCCAATTTTGAAGGCCTGTCAGATTCTATTGCAGAAATAATCGCTCTTCACGGATTCACTCCGCAGAAAGTGTATCAAAGGAAACTTCAGGATGGTTTTAAGCCGGCTATTATCTCTGTAATAGATTCAAATCCGTTGGTTGTGAACTATACCGGCCACGGTGCTGTTAGTGATTGGGCTAATAATGTATTTTCATCCGGGGATGTTGAGGGTCTCACAAACACAAGCTATCCCTTTGTTGTCGCATTGAATTGCCTAAACGGCTATTTCGTCCTTGGCGATGAACAGCCCTTTCCATCTATTGCTGAGGCGTTTTTGTTAGCCCGGGACAGGGGTGCATTGGCAGTTTTTGCTGCAAGTCCATGGGGGTATCTCTCAGACCATGACCCGCTTGCACAGGAATTATACAGCATCCTTTTCAGTGAGGATATTACATTAGGCGAGGCCGTAACGAAGGCCAAGGCAGAGGCATATAAAAAGGGTGAGATCATGGACGACGTGGTTCAGACCTTCATCTTCTTTGGAGACCCTGCTACGAAGTTGAAGTAATGGGCATAAAAAAAGGCCCCAGACCCTATTGGAGGATGTGCAAGGAGGATTAAACAATTACTTGCAAGGTCTGAGGCCAGTATTAAAAGGCTAAGATCCTCTCATTTGTAAGTATCAATTTACGCGAAATTGAACCACTCGCATTATAACGCGAGTCCTACTCTCCCCAATAAAAATCGGGGTATTATCAAGGATCTTAGCCATCTGTATTTATATCATTATATATAGCTCCCGCGTATGATGATGTCAAGTACCATGGCGTATAGTTTTTTCTTGCTATATTCTGCGCAGATATGGTATAAAAATTGAGCACTTATTAAATAATTTATTTAACAAAGGGGGGGCATTTAAATGGGAAGGGTGAATTTTCAATTTACATCAGAGTCTGTTACTGAAGGACATCCCGATAAAATAGCAGATCAAATTTCTGATGCTGTTTTAGATGCAATTATTACAAATGACCCGATGTGCAGGGTTGCATGTGAGACTCTGGTCACTACCGGGCTTGCCTTCGTAGCAGGGGAGGTCACCACGCACACATACGTGGAGATACCTGATATAGTACGAGAGACAATAAAAGAAGTGGGCTACACCAGGGCTAAATATGGATTTGACTTCGAAACATGCGCTGTTATGACATCAATCCATTCGCAGTCGCCGGATATATCAATGGGAGTTGATACAGGCGGCGCCGGTGACCAGGGTCTTATGTTCGGTTATGCCACTAATGAGACAGAAGAGTATATGCCAACGCCGATCATGCTTGCTCACAAGCTCACACGCCGATTAACAGATCTGAGAAAAAAAGACATCCTCCCATATCTGAGACCGGATGGAAAATCCCAGGTTACTGTAGAATATGTTAATGGTAAGCCTCTGAGGGTTTCCACAGTAGTTATCTCCACACAACATAGTCCGGATATTACGCTGAAAGAGATACGTGAGGATATGATAGAAAAGGTTATTAAACACGTTATCCCTTCACATCTGCTGGATGAGGAAAATGTTACGTACCATATAAATCCTACCGGAAGGTTTGTTACCGGCGGACCTCAGGGCGACACAGGGCTTACCGGCAGAAAGATTATAGTTGACACGTACGGAGGTGTCGGGAGTCATGGAGGCGGCGCTTTTTCAGGTAAAGACCCGACAAAGGTGGACCGTTCTGCTTCTTATATGGCGAGATATGTTGCCAAGAACATTGTTGCTGCAGGAATAGCTGAAAAGTGTGAGGTTCAGCTCGCATATGCGATAGGCGTGTCTGATCCGGTTTCTATATTAGTAGACTCATTCGGCACCCGCAAGATACCGCAGGATAAGATTGTAAAGCTGGTAAGAGAGTTTTTTCCGCTGACACCAAAAGGTATAATAGAGCATCTGCAACTAAGACGTCCTATCTATAAAAAGACTGCAGCCTACGGACATTTTGGCAGAACAGAACCTGAGTTTACCTGGGAAAAGACAGACATGGCAGAGCCGCTTAGAAAGGCTGCCGGTTTGTAATAACAATGTGAATGGGGTCAGGTCTTGCTGACCCCCCTCTTATCCCATTTCCTCGCTTTTAAGTACTTCGACTATCGCTTCCAATGCCGGTACAACAGTATGTTTAATTGCATCATCTGATGATGATGAGACTAACTGGATAATACCGGTAATGTCTTTCGAAACCCGCATACATTTTCCCTTGAGCCTGGAGTTTGTTTCATTGAGTGCCTCAATCAGTTTCTGATTTTCAAGCCGTAAACGTTTTCTCTCAAGGGCCTTTTTTGTGACAAAGCTCAATTGCTTTATGTTATGCAACGGTTTTTGTAAATAATCAAATGCACCTCCGTCCCTTAATGCCTCAACAACGCTGTCCATTGTCCCATGACCGGTCAGGATCACTACTTCTATGTTCGGATCCTTTTCTTTTGCCCTTCTGAGTACTTCCATGCCATCGAACTTTGGCATCTTTAAATCAGTAATGACAAGGTCAAATTTGATCTTGTCGAGAAGTGATATGGCCTGTTCTCCGTCATAAGCGGTTAATACCTCATATCCCCTGTTACTGAGATGTCTTTCAATCAGATCAAGTATATCCTCATCGTCATCAACCAATAAAATGGTCTCAGCTTCCATAAATCCTCCTATTATTAATTTTAACTTGCTGATTCCCTTGACTTATCTCCCTTTTTATTTTTCCCCCTGGGTAACATTCGCCTTTCCACCGGGAATTCAAGTCTGAATGTTGTTCCGGTTCCATCATTACTTTCTGCAGTAATGCTCCCTCCATGGTCCTTCAATATGGAATAGCTTATTGAGAGACCCAGACCTGTACCCTTTCCAACTTCCTTTGTAGTAAAAAACGGATCAAAGATTTTATCCATAATATTATCCCCGATACCAACACCAGTGTCACTGAATAAAACCAGAACCCCAGTGACTTTCCCATTTTTATCGCCTGTCATATCCATTATTGGCTGGGTCTTGACAGATAAGACACCCTCGCCCTTCTCCTCCATTGCATCTTTTGCATTAGTCATAAGGTTCAGAAATATCTGCTCAAGCCTGTTGTGATCTCCCCATATTCTGGGGATTGATTCATCAAGCTCTTTCATTATTTCTATATTAAGATTTTTGAGTTGCTGGGTTATTAAAGTAAAGGAATCATCTATTACATCATTCAGATTTACCTGTTCAAATGCCCCTGTAGACTGTCTTGCAAATGCCCTGAGGTGATCAATTATCCTCATCATCCGGCCCGTTTGTTTCTCTATAAGCCTGAGGTCTTTTATGATATTTTCCGGCACAGAGTTTCCTTCTATCATCTCCTGGGCATGTCCACGGATTACCATTAACGGCTGGTTGAGTTCATGAGCAACACCTGCTGCAAGCTCTCCCACAGCAGCCAACTTTGCCGACTGAGCGAGTTGTGCGCTTGTTGATTTAAGGTCCTGATAAGTATTTTGAAGATACTCCGCCATCTTATTGAATGACATTGCAAGCTCACCCAGTTCGTCATGCAGATTAGTCCGGATCCTGTACGTGAAATCCCCACTGGCTATGATCTGTGTTCCGGTAACCACATCCTTTACAGGGTCAGTGAATTTCTTCCCTATATAAAAGGTAAATATTATTATCAGTATAAATGTTGCAATAAATATCAGAAAGAACTGGTCCAATGGAATAATATCACTTAAACTCTCATAGAAGGGTGTAAGTACCATTACACTCCACAGGCTTGATGGAACAGACTGATATGAGACTAAATAGTCGCGTCCCTTTGTGGTTATGAATCTCTCTACCCCTGTTTCTCCATCCCGGACATTCTTCAGGATATCATGAAATAATGGGGATTGATCAAGATATGAAATATTCGGAAGCCCGGCAGTCTCTCCTATAGATATAATAGTCTGTGCAAGTATTTTACCGCCTCTTTCCAACAGGAAAGCATGGTTGCCGGAAGTCAGATTCCATTGCAACTTT
>MHEI01000020.1:7675-7774 GCA_001805165.1 Nitrospirae bacterium RBG_16_43_11
GTCATGCACCGGAGCTACAAACGGGATGACCCACTGTTTTGTTTCCTTGTTCAGGTAAGGCTCCCCCTGATATACACCTCCCGGAGGCTGGGAGAGACC
>MHEI01000021.1:0-117 GCA_001805165.1 Nitrospirae bacterium RBG_16_43_11
GGTCTACACCATGGGGAGGTTTTCTGTGAACAAGGATAGCGAAATGATCAGGTTTACAGGAAAGACCCAGCGCAAGCCCATGGAGATGCTAAAGGTACTGATTACGCTTGGGGGACG
>MHEI01000021.1:550-2188 GCA_001805165.1 Nitrospirae bacterium RBG_16_43_11
ATTGAGGCCGACCCGTTAGCCGAAGGACTCTATCGCTGCCTCATGGCCTGTTATCACGCCACCGGCAGCCACGCCGAGGCTGCCGCCGTCTACCATCGCTGCCGGAAGACCTTGTCTGTAATGCTTGGCATCCTGCCGTCGCCGAAAACGGATAGCCTGTATATGAAAATCAGGAATAACAGCACTCTTCTATGATATCTGCTGCGGTTCAGCCGAAAATCCCAGTTCAAATCCCCCCTATCCCCCCTTTACTAAAGGGGGGAACTACTTTGAAAAGGAAGGAAACTAATTTCCCCCTTTGAAAAAGGGGGATTAAGGGGGATTTCCATAAAATATTTCAATAAAATACCCGAATCTGTGACCAATCTGTGACTTCTGATGTGTTAAGCTAACGCATAAAATATTAAAATAAGCAAAATCAGCAGAGGTCCCATGATTAAATTAAGGCACAAAAAGAGACCAGTCATCCCAATACTGAACCTGTTTATCCTCGGCATCACTGTAATCGTCCTCATTGCGGGTTGTGGAAGCGGCGGAGGGGGTGGCGCAGAAGGCCCGCAACCTCCTGAGCAGGAGAATCCACCGCCTGTAGTCGAAAAGACTGAAGGGCTAATCAGCGGACGTGTAATCAACTTTCTTACAGGCAGTCCTGTCCCCGGGGCTGTGGTATCTACTGAAGGACAGGTTTCTTCAGATTATACGGATCAGGATGGCATCTTTCTCCTGAAGGATCTTCCGTCTGATAAAGAATACATCGTAACAATCAAGGCAGAAGGTTTTGCAACCAACCAGAAGATCGTAAATGTCCCCTCCAAGACGTCCGTTCCTATTGATGTCAAGTTAAAGCCTGTGACATGGAGGGAAAAGATATCATTAAATAAAGGTGTCAATGCGGCGTATAAGATAGTGAGAGACAACAGGGTTGAGGTCACAACTCCTGATCGTACTCTTCGGGTATCTTTTTCAAAAGATTCGCTCCAGAGGACCCTTTACAAGAGTCTGGCCTTAGAGACTATACCTGACGAAGTCTACCTGGAACTGACTACCGGTGACCCGATCACAGAAAAGGATATCTTTCCAGGAGATTTCAGGGCAATAGATCATAAAGCGACAACAGCGCAAAAGGTTTTATACCAGACTGCCACAGATACTCCCAATGTGACGCTTGAATCTGTCGTCTTCTCAGAGATAACACTCAGAGATGATGCCGGCAATGAGATAGAGATTCCGTCTGGAACGAGTGTTGATGTCAGGATGAAGATACCGGATAACCTTCAGGATATTTATAGAGAACTCTATGAAAGCGGCGATCGTCTTGTCCCCTGGTATTCCTACGATGAGTCTATCGGTGCATGGGTAAGAGAGGGTGAGGCACGGCTGCTCATGGTGGATGATGACGGAGACGGTGCAGGAGAGACCATCTATGCCGAAGGGGTGGCAACGCACTTTACATGGTGGAATGTTGATTTTCCGATCAGTTCCCATGCATGTATTCAGGGAAAAGTTATCAACGATGATGGAAGCCCGGTGTCAGGCGCAACGGTAATCGCTGAAGGGGTTGATTATCAGGGGAGGAGCTACCCACAGGTCACCGGCGCCAATGGTAATTATACTGTCCGTGTGAAGAGGGACTCAACC
>MHEI01000021.1:2203-17736 GCA_001805165.1 Nitrospirae bacterium RBG_16_43_11
GAGTTGGGCAGCTATCAGAGCAACAAATACAGCATTAAAGTCCTCGATGCCGGCCTTCCGCCAGAGTTGGGCGGAGAGCCCGGAGGTTCTTGTATAATCCACAACATTTCAAATATTACATATCAAATTACCGGAAGGGTTATCAATCAGAACTCTCTAACATTAAGCGGTGTTACGGTGACCGCTAATACGGGTATAAGCGCTACAACGGGCAATGATGGGAGATTCTCTCTGGAGAGCCCACCCGATCAAGGTGTCAATTTAACGTTCCGTTATACAGCAAATAATCTCACTTACACCATTACAAAAAGTGTCTCAGTCGGCGGGGCTGATATAGATATCGGAGATGTCATCATTGATACCTCTACGATTAATGCTACAGGCAGGGTTCTGTTGGAGAAGATTGATGGGACAATCGTGCCGCTGACAGGGGCCACTGTATCTGCAGAAAATGGCCAGAAGGGGATTACAAACAGCAATGGAGAATACCTTCTTTTAGCGGCGAAGCCTGCTGCTGAGTCACAAATACTTACTATCAGTTTCTCCTATTACCTGAGCGGTATTGGCCGTCTATCTTCTAATCTGACATGCCCGTTAAAGATAACTGATACAAGATGCCCTGACATGACCTTTAAGGAAGAGGCTGCGCTTATTTCAGGGACTGTTACAGATGGATCAGGAAGGCCCCTTAAAGGGGTATTTATATCTACAGCGGGTAATAGCACCACGACGGATGAGGCAGGACGTTATACCATTAAGGTGCCGGCTAACTCAACGGTTATGGTTACGGCTTTATATATGTATGGTTGTTATATAGAAAATCCGGACAAGACTATTGTGACTGGGGCTGCCGGTTCTGACAACCAGACTGATTTTGTGATGGGCACCCCTTCTGGGATAAAGGGACAGGTGACCGAAGGTGGAGCGTCGAGGGAGGGTGTAAAGGTGTATACCTCTGTTGACTGGTCGAAGGGGGGAACTGCACGGGTTCTTGGTTGTTCTACTGTGAGTGATAGTAACGGGAACTATAAACTGAAGGCGCTTCCAGACAGGGATTATAATGTTCAGTTTGTTCCTCAGAATTGTCCTAAAAAAGAGCTCCTGACAAGGAGTGGTCCGGGAGGGACAGATGTCGAATTAAATCCAGAATTGGAATCTTGTGAAACGAGGCCGCAGATCAGAAAGTTGGTGGTGACACCGGCCATTGTTGACCTCTCCTGTAATGACCATGTCCTGGTTGATACCAATGTCTATGATCCGGATACTACGAATATCAACTACTCTTTATCAGTGACAGGTGGAAGCCTTACCGGTCAATCATCAGGAACGGCATCCAATGCGAACCGCCCGGAGGGTGTTAAGCTGTCCAGTCTGTGGATGACGCCCTCTCAATCCGGGGATTATGACCTGACACTCGAAGTGGATGACGGCGCTGGCGGGAATACCAGCGCTATCCGGCGGGTACAGGTCAGGGATAAGATCAATAAAGACCCGGTAATCCTTGACCTGAAGATACGGAACAATAATGTATGGGTAATGGCCTATGACCCTGAGGGTGGAGCGCTTGAGTATTCCTGGGATGTACCGGTCGGGTGGGGAAGTTCCATTTCCAATGTTATACAACTTACAATACCCGCAGGTGCATCAGAGGGAGATTATCCCGTCAAAGTTATAGTAAGAGATAAATGCGGAGCTGAGGCTGCCGGAACTGTCAACCTGACAGTAGAAAGACAAGTTATCGAAAATCAGCCCCCGGTGATCCACTCCATCAGTGTGAATCCTATACCTCCTGTGAGGGTTGAAGAGCAGGTAGTATTGGCTGTCAATGCCTCTGATCCTGAGGGAGATACGATCTCCTATGAATGGCGGCAGGGCGCTGCACTATTGTCAGGAAATAGTTCTTTCGAATGGATAGCCCCCATAGTGACGGATAAGACCACCTATACCTTTACCATCAGGGTTACTGACAGCAAAGGTGCATCAGCGACAAGAGATATCTATATAGATATAGTCCCGAACATACCACCTGCTGTAGACCTCCATGCAGACAGAGTTTCAGTGTTATCAGGCGAGGTAGTGAATCTGACGGTTACGGCCTCAGACTCTGAAAATGATCCCCTTTCCTACACATGGGATGCAACAGGCGGGACTATTTCCGGTACCGGCACTCAGGTGTCCTGGCAGTCTCCGGGAGCCCCGGGTAATTATACGGTTTCTATCGAAGTCTCAGATGGGGTAAACCTCGTACGTAAATCGGTTATTATCAATGTCTCGGAACCAGGGAACAATCCACCGGTAGTTGATCTCTCTGCTGACAAGACAGAGGTTAACCCGGGTGAGATAGTAAATCTCATATCTTCGGCCTCTGATCCTGATGGGGACCTTCTATCGTATAAATGGACCTCAACAGGAGGAAGCATTGCCGGCACTGGATCCTCTGCGATATGGACTGCCCCGGGCTTCTGTGGAGTTTACACTGTTACGGTAGAGGTTTCAGACGGACGGGGCGGTGGATCTGCTGCTTCCTGGGAAATCGGGGTAGTGGGGTGCCCCGGCGCCACGATCAGCGGCTATGTAAGAAATGGCCTTGGGATACCTGTCAGCGCCGCTCTGGTTGAGCTATACGATAAAAATGACAGGTCGCGCTTTGATGTGCAAACAGTCACCGGCAGTGATGGTTACTATGAGTTCGTGGATGTCCCATCCGGGACATATTATGTAGTGGTTGCAAGGGATGGTTTTAAAATAGAATCCAGAGAAATTATAGTTCCATAAGAAATATAACGTGTTCAGCAAAGCGATGCATGAAAATTTGCGAAGGAGGGTCTTGAGATGAAGATGGGGATTACACATAAGGGCATTATTGTCATGGTGATGTTGATGCTTGGTTACCTGACCGGCTGTGGCAGCGGGAAATCTGATGAACCATTGAAACTTATAAAGATTAGTGGCTATATAACGACTGCGAATACAGATGGCACACAAGCCGGCAAAGAAGGTGTTACAGTAACTGCCCGCAGAACCGATGTGGTCCCTTCCCTTGAGAAAAGTCTCGCAAAGACGACTCAAACCACAGATGGTGTTTACCAGACTGCTACGGATTCAACAGGTTATTATGAACTGGAACTTCCTCCGGCAGATTATATGATCTTAGCCGAAGGCCTGAATAACGAGAAGGCAATTCAACGAGTGCTGGCACTGGAAGCAAATGTTAACATTATAAATCTTGATTTTATCCTTACGGCCACAGGGAATATTAAAGGAAAGGTGGCAGAAGGAGGGAATCCTCCGGTTGACCATGTTATGGATGAGGAACATTTAGTCTATATTCCGGGTACCAGTTATATCGCGGTGCTCGATAAAGATGGGTCATTTACCCTCTCAGATGTACCGGTTGGTTCATATGCTCTTAATATTGGAAATGGGATTACTGTAGAGATAACTGTAGATTCCGGCAGTAGTACTGATTTGGGTATATTCGATCTCACAGTCCTGTCTGGAGTGGATAGTGCAAAGGAAATGGTAAAGACAGCAAAAGATTATATGGATAATCAGAAATTACAGGAGGCACTTGATACTTTTAAGGCTGCCTATTCGGTTGATCCGACGAATAAGGATGCTATCCTCGGTGTTGCAATGCTTGAACTGGTCTTTCTTGTTGAGGATCCATCTGTTCAGGATATTGTTAGCCGGTGGGGTGGGGTTGCTCCTGTGGTTAAGGATATCTATGGGGGTGTCAGCAGCGGTGGCGGAGTGGGGGGGACGAATTCAAGTTCAGGTCCTGCGATATGGAAGGCATTGCCAAAGATAGTCTCGCCGATGTTGTCTCTTGATGTTGATGAAAATAGTAGTAAGACACTGTTTAAAAGGGATGAGTCTTCCAATGATCTTTTGGGCGAGGTTAAAGCCTTGATCAAGAAATTGCCCCGGAATGAGACATCCCTGAAGACTCAACTTTCGAGGATTCTTGGGAAGTCAGTCCATGATATTCATCCTGATGCACCTACGGCCTCTGAGATGCAGTCCATGATTGAAACATCTATACTCCCGGTGATTGATGATGCCGTAAAGAAACTCAGGCTGATCGAAGGAAAGGGATTCACATTTATTGTAACTCCGTCTATGCGTGGGGAGTATTATGGGGATTATGTTGTCCTCGATGATGGGGATTTCTATGCGTTGGATGCGACGCTAAGTGGTATGAAAACTATCCTTTTAATCCTAGCATCATACAATCTGGATTTTGATTATGATTATAATGTGGATGCAGATCCCCTGAGTGTTATCAATGGACCATTTGGGGGTTCGGCGACATTGATGTCGCAGGCATTCTTTACCCTGAAATCAGATGGTAAGGCCAAAATGGCTAAAGCCGGCACAGCCCTGCAGGAGGCTGCTGAGAAGCTGCTTAATGCCCATGATTTTATACTGGCGGAAGACCCTGATTCAAGAAAGGATGGAGGAATTCAATTCCCTGATTCGTGGACAAACTATTACGTTTGTGATCCCTGGGAGTGGCAATGGAATTACTGGTATTGCAGACAGTGGATTGAGGGGCGTGAGGAACATCACGAATTTGTATACTGGCTAAAGAAATTGGGAAGTTCACTGAAAGGGCCTGTGGATATATCTCAGGAAGGTCCGGACAATATAATTGGTACGCCGGATGATGTTATTATTGGCCGCTTAGACCTGTCAAAGTTCTTTAATAATCCATTGGACAGGACAGATATTCCGCAATTAGGTTATGATCTTCCTTTGGATATGGGATATTCTCAAACTTACGATTCACCTGTCCATACGTTATTAAATGGAAATCCGGTGAATTCATACATAATATTTAACTCAGATCTTCCTGATAAAACCATGAATGGGATATTTCCGGACGGGATACCAGGGTTTGATGGATTTATAATACCTGCAGAGACATTCCTCATTGGAGATCAAGTTGGAGATAGAGGGTTCAATGGGATGACATCTGATGGAACATCTCTCTGGTTTGCTGGCGAGACGGTAGGAATAGGTAACGTAGCATCACTTTACAAGATTGATCCTTCTAACGTTGATCTTTTATTAACACTGACACCGGCAGTTGGTTGGGCCAATGATCTTGGTTATGCCGGAGGCCAGTTATGGACGCTTGATTGGAGCACACTTAGGGCTGTCAATCCTTCAACAGGAGCCATTACCAAAGTGCTTACATTGAATAATAATTGGTGGTGTTGGAATTTAACAATGACTGGTGATGGAACAAATCTGTGGATAGGGGACGGGTGTGGAAATGTTTATTCATTTGATCCGGCATTGTTTGGTAATGGGACTACAGTATACCTCTCAACCCCCAAATTCACCGTTGCAGGCTATGTCTCATCAATGACATACGGTGAAGGATATCTCTGGATTAATGGTGATGCTTTACTCCACAAGATTGATCCAGCTACAGGAGCAGTTCAGGCCTCCTATGGAGGTAATTCCTGTATGGATAATATTGCCCAAATTGGGGGTTCTATTTACACTGCCTGCGATTATCGAATTTACAGGCATCAGGTTCCTTAAAGTAATCTGATTTTTCTTGAAACCGGAGGGACTGAAAATCCCTCCGGGGTCATCCATTAATGAAGAGGTGTATCACAACACTCAAGCGCAAAATATCTGGAATGTATCAAAAATCGTATCGAATAGAGAGCGTCTGAAGGTTTCCACCAGGATACTCTTTTATTGCGTCTATAATATCTCCGAAATTTCCCCCCTGGGCTACATCCTCATGCACTGTCTCACCCTGTTCCGTTCTTTTCACAATTCGGATTGGAATATATTGCCCGAACCCATAAGATAATGTCCACTTATCCCTGGAATATGAAAAACCAAGAGTAAGGATGACAAGGTGTATCTTATCAACATTCAGGTTTGTAATCGTTTCATCCAGCTTGCCTATTCCTATAATTGGAAACGGTGTCCAGTGGTGGAGAGAGGCTGCCGGGGAAGCTGAAACGTATTGCAGACCTCCGTGCAACTTTAGCCGCTTAGACCGCTGAGATTCCAAGCTGATCATGTACTGAACTGCATCCAGCCCCAATGAATAGAGGTATATACGGTCACCTGATATAATCTCCTCCCAGAAGCTTGTTACTGTATTTGCTTTTAGACGGCCTCCACCTTCGCCATCAATAGATATTGTACGGTAGGCAAGATGGATCTCATTTGATAAATTCAGATGGATGCTTCCCCCAAGGGTCATCTCTTTAAAGTGTATTTCTCCCCTGTTCTCGCCAGCATCCTCTCCGTTTAGAGAAAGAAACTCCCTGTTTTCAATATCCAGCTCCTCTACTGTTCCGGAAAAACGAAATTTGCTAAAGGCATAGGCTGTTGTAAGTTTATAGGAATCCCTCTGTGACAAGTCCTTTGAAATAGAGAGGCTGAGTGGGTGAAAGAGGTCTGCATCAAAGAATAGTTCTTCAATTCTATCTCTATGAAGGATAGGGATTACACCCCGAAATTGGTCATCCTCTGCAAATATGTTAAGGGAAAAATTTCTCTGGTATTCTCTATATCCAATGTCCAGATGCTGAACAGGGTCCAGTATGATTTCCCAGTTGTATAAAACTTCTGCTTCTCTATTCTCTTTACCAATACCTCCCCCCAGGGCAAACCAGGAAAGAGGCTGTATGCCATAGGAGATATTAAACTGGGAATAGTCTTCATCATACCGGAGCCCCACCCCACCATCCTCATTCTGAAACCGTCCGTTAACCCAGTCACTCTTCATGGTAAATCCAATGACTTGACCAGGCTTTTCTGTTATGGGTATGAGCGCATTCAGACTAAATGCATACGAGCGGAGGCTGCTTCCCTTGTAATCTCCCTCTTTAACCCTCCAGGTGTCATCACGAATGAATGCGGCAGTAAGGGATGCCTCTTTTATCCCGGTCAGATGGGCAGGCGAACGCCAGATATTGGTTCCGGATTGTTGGTGAAGCCTGATTCCACCGGATCCCAATATCTCCGGTTCTTCGTCTATAAAGAGAGAGAGGGGATACATAGAGATTGTTTCACCGTAGACATCTTGAGAATATTTAATAAAATAAGATAAAGAAACAACAAGAGAGAGTAGAATAATGGGAATATTCATAGTTATATCTGCCAGTCATGATAAGTCCATCTGCCACGACTCACATAAGATACTAAAAATCTCCCAGGCATGCAAGCAGGTTGCTTACATGCCTGGAAAATTATCATCATATATTCCGCATTAAGCGGGGATTATGTATTGTATTCTGTAAAAAATATACCTAATAAGCCCGAATCTGTGACTAATATGTGACTTTTGTTGTGGTATAGTTGCTATATTTGTTAGAAATATTACAGCGCTTTCTATCAGGGTAAACTGCTGGTAACGGCAGGACGTAAAGCCAAGAGGATTAAAGAGATGAGCCAGCCGGGCTGCCGAGGTGACCATAATTTCGTGATTATTGTTATTTTGGTGGTCCGGCTTTATTACTATGAATTGTCCTGATTCGTTGATGTCTGGAAAACATGAATCCAATATTGTTTAAAATGGACTTTAGAGGTTTAATACGGGTTTTAAAGATGCAAAAAAGTTTAATCTTTTTACCCATAATCATTGCTCTTCTTTTAACTGCCTGTGGTGCAGGGAGTAGCGGCGGGAATACAGAATCAGGCACAACCAGTAATAATGAATCAAAAAGTATTAGCCCTAATGGCGGTGTTGTAACAAGCAGTGATGGAAAGGCAAAGATTATTGTACCATCAGGGGCGCTTAATCAGTCTTCAGACATTACTGTAGCAGCTATTTCTAATCAACCATCCGGGAATATAGGCACCGCTTATGAGTTTGGACCGGATGGCACTACTTTTAGCCAACCTGTGACCATTTTCATCAGCTATGCTGAAACATCGCTTCCATTCGGTGTTAGTGAATCGGATATCAAATTAGGGAGAGTTACAAATAATCAATGGCAGGCCATAACCGACTCAGCGGTCGATACTGTTGCTAACGTTGTCAGTGGTACTACCACGCATTTGAGCACCTACGGTGTCATGGCAGTAAGCATTAGCGATACAGCCCCCTCACTTCCATCCGGTGTCACTGCCACTGCCGGGGATGGTCAGGTGACGATAAGCTGGGGTGCTGCCGCAGGGGCGACTGTCTATAACCTCTACTGGTCTACGACATCCGGGGTGACTAAAGCCACCGGTACCAAGATATCCAATGTTTCAAGCCCCTATATCCACACAGGCCGTACTAACGGCACAACCTATTACTATATTGTGACGGCGGTGAATAGTTATGGAGAGAGTAGTGAGTCAAGCCAGGTTTCAGTAACGCCAAGCGCTACAGTAACGCCAGATACCACCGCCCCTTCTAATACAACAGGGGCAGACTTCATAAACAATGGTGCATTAGCAGCGAATTCTGCATCTGTTACTTTATCCATCTCTGCATCGGACAGTATCGGTGTAACGACTTATTATGCCTCCGAGTCCTCCACTGCGCCATCTCCATCAACATCAGGCTGGGTATCAGTAGCATCCACGACATCCTACTCTGCCAATATTACGTTTACCTTAAGCACAGGCGATGGGATCAAGACGATATATGTATGGTTCAAAGATGCTGCAGGGAATGTATCCGCCTCAGCAAGCGGCACGATTACTCTTGATACCGTCCCTCCTGATACTGCTATCACCAGTCATCCGGATAATCCAACTAACTCAGCGTCTGCAAGTTTCAGCTTTACAGCTACAGAGACTGGTTCCATATTCCAGTGTCAGATGGACAATGAAGGCTTTGCAGCCTGCACCAGCCCCAAGTCCTATACAGGGCTTACCGACGGAAGCCATACTTTTTATGTTAAGGCAACTGATTCCTCTGGCAATACTGATCCGATTCCTGCAAGTTTTACATGCACTAATGACACTACAGCGCCCTCTAACCCCACGTCCATCACTGGCTATAGTAATTCCGCTAAAGCTCTCTCATTAACCTCTGGCAACTGGTACAACAATGCCACGCCGTACTTTGAATGGAGTGGTGCAAGTGATGGTACAGGTGGTTCAGGCATATCAGGTTATTATGTCTACTTGGGGACAAATGCTGCGGCTAATCCTGCAACAGCAGGGGTATTACAGACATCTGCATACTATTCAAACACCGTTATTGGCAATGAAGGGACTTATTACCTTCTTATTAAAGCAAGAGATGCGGTGGGTAATACTGCTTCAGGTACCTATACAGCATTTACATATAAATACGATTCATCAAATCCAAATAATTCAACAGGCAGCAACTTTATTGACAGTGCTGCTGTATCCACAAATTCAACCAATGTTACACTTACCCTTTCCGCAACGGACATTGTTGGGGTCACAGGATACTGTGAAAAAGAGGCATCTGCAACACCATCCATTAATGATATATGCTGGACATCAATTACATCCACAACATCTTATTCCGCAGGTGTGACTTTTACATTGAGCAGTGGAGACGGAGCAAAGACTGTTTATGTCTGATTCAAAGATGCAGCAGGAAATGTATCCGGTGTAGCAAGTGATAGCATAACATTGGCTTCCCCCCCATTCGCACCAACCGGTGTAACTGCCACTGCTGGTGATGGTCAGGTGACTATAAGTTGGAATGCCGTCAGCGGAGTAACATCCTACAACATCTACTGGTCAACGACATCGGGAGTCACAAAAACTACAGGGACGAAGATTTCCAGTGCTACAAGCCCGTATACCCACACTGGAAGGACAAATGGTACTGTCTACTATTATGTAGTAACATCGGTTAATAATAATGGTGAGAGCGGGGAATCTAATCAGGTAATGGTTATACCACCACAAATACCAATAATTTTACCCAAAACAGGCCAGACGACTTGCTATAATAAATCAGGAACTGTAATCACCTGTGCAGGTACAGGACAGGACGGTGATTTACAGAGAGGTGTAGTATGGCCCAACCCGAGGTTTACAGACAATGGAGATGGTACAGTGACAGACAATCTTACCGGCCTGGTCTGGACAAAGGATGGGAATGCCCCGGGCCCTGCCGCATGTTCTCCTGGCAGTACAAAAACATGGCAGGCTGCACTGGATTATGTGGCCTGTCTTAATGCGAACAGTTACCTCGGTTATACGGACTGGCGTCTTCCCAATGTCAATGAGCTTAGAAGCCTTGTACATGCCGGACAGTCTGATTCAGCCACTTGGCTTAATACACAGGGCTTTAATAATATAAAGGACTCCTATTGGCCGTCTACTTCCTGTGCCGACGACCCGACGAGGGCGTGGATCGTCTATATGTGGAATGGTAGCGTGGGCAACCCTGCGAAGTTCCTCGGCAACTATTATGTATGGCCAGTTCGTTCAGAACTGTCCCGGTTATTGGGAGATTCGATTATTTCCATACCCAAAACAGGCCAAACGACTTGCTATGATAGTGGAGGAAATGTAATCACCTGTGCAGGTACAGGACAGGACGGGGATATCCAGTCCGGTGTAGCCTGGCCCAACCCTAGGTTTACAGACAATGGAGACGACACAATGACAGACAACCTTACGGGTCTGGTCTGGACAAAGGATGGCAACGCCCCGGGCCCTGCCGCATGCTCTCCTGGCAGTACAAAAACATGGCAGGCTGCGCTGGATTATGTGACCTGTTTGAATACCAACAGTTATCTCGGTTATACGGACTGGCGCCTGCCCAATATAAATGAGCGTAATAGCCTGGTACATGCAGAGCAGTCTAATACAGCCCCTTGGCTTAACACACAGAGCTTTTATAATGTAAGTTGGGGTGTATACTGGTCGTCTACTTCCAACGCCAACTACCCGTACTATGCGTGGTTCGGCAGTATGAGTTACTGGATGTACTACAGTGCTAAGTCCGACAACAACAATGTATGGCCAGTTCGTTCCGGACAGTAGATTATCGATTAGAAATTTGCCTTTCCGAGGATAAAGTAGCAGTGTAGATCGTAAAATAGAGTTAACCCCCCATCGTCATTTTAAACTGACCCCCTTGTGAGTATGACTTCTCTCCTGAACTGTAAGACTGGGATCAATTGCGATTCGATGGTATGGGCTGCTGCTTTCTTCCTGAATCATAGTAAAAACAAGAGCATTCTCAAACAGACTCAGCATAGGAGTACCGTTGTTATGAAAATTCCAGTAAAACAAAAAATGGCGGTTGCAAATTTCGTATTCCCACGAGACATCAGCCTGTTGACAACAAAATCTCATCTTGCTACTTTAACTCAGAAAATCAAATTCATAGTGTGTAATGTAATAGAAAGGAAAAGTAATATGGCAATAACCAACAAAGCTCTTAAAAAAAAGTCAGATCCTTATCGGATACCGAAAAACTAGAACTTGTTGACTCTATCCTTTCACAAATGGACAGGCCTGATCTGGAAATAGACCGTATTTGGGGTGAAGAAGCGCGAAAGAGATGGCGAATGTATAAGGCCGTAAAATTAGAAACAGTATCTTATGAGAAAGTAATGAGAAAACATCGCGCCAAATGGAGGTTCGATTTTCAATGACATCTGAGAAACCCGGTTTGAATCTCAAAGACGCCTATGACGAGATTGGTACAAACTACCGATTCTTTCTGACATGGCGCCATGGCCTACTGGCGGGATACCTTGTGATTATCGCAGTGTTATCAGTCGCATTCAGTTGGCTTTATAAAGAGGCTCCTGCGTTACTATGGATTGTTTTCGCGGCGGGATTTGCCGTAACGTTATTGTTCTGGGTTTTGGAATACCGAAATCGTGATTTGTACCGTGCCTGTCAAAAGAGTGGAAAAAATTGCGAGGATGGGCTACCAGCAGGGAGTGGTTTATTTTCGAGGTTAAACGAACTGCAAGATAAATGCATTACTCATAGCTACGCTATTGATCTGTTTCTGGGATTTGCGTTAGTATCGTTAGTCGTTGGAATAATATGGGCGATATGCCGTAAGACATTGTAAGAGATTTATTTTCCAACTTATAGGTTTTACCCCCAGAACTGGACAGGATGCGAATATGGATGGTATCTGAAGTGTTCATCAAAGGCAAAGACAGCATCAAGGCCAAGATGGTTGATTCTGAATATCACCTTTGCGGTAGCTTCAATAATTATTGGCAGATTATTGATGGCTAGAAATTATCATAGAGGATGTTAAAGTCAAACTGTTTGGATGATAAATCCGTAGGAATAATAACACTCTTCTCTGATATCTGTTACTGTTATAATCCAACTGTAAAAGTTTGATAAAAATTTCGAATCTGTGACTAATCTGTGACTTTGAGCGTGTTATAGTTGATGCCATATAATGGCAATACTTCACTCAAATGATGGTAATTGTCGGCAAAGCGATAAGCAACATATCTATGGCTTTAGCTTGGTTCAAGGGGGAAAATGTACCTGTCATGTTTACCAACTTTTTTAATATCAGGAGGTCGTTATGAAGAACGGGCATTATAAGTCAAGGTTTTCATTTGATTCCAATCTCTTCAGGGAGATGGCATTGAAGCAATGGAAGATGTTATTAGCATTGGGAGTTTTCTTATGGATAGGGGCGGTTGGGATACCATATTCGCAGGCGGCTACTTTTCATGTGAATTGCCAAAGCGGTACTCCTGATGGTTCCAACGGATTTTATAGCACTATCAGTACTGCAGTGTCAGCGGCGGCTGCAAATGATATCATTCGGGTTCATGCCGGTTCCACATGTGAGGAATCAGTAACTATCAATGTTAATAAAACTGGGTTGAGGATCATGGGAGATAATCCTTCTAACACAAAGGTGATCCATACACCTGCGTTAGCTTCTGTGAATGTATTCACCGTCTCCGCCTCTTCGGTGGAGATTGCAGGGTTAACCATTACAGGGAGTGGGAATGGAATTTATATCAATTCCGTATCAGCCTCAATCCATAACAATCATATCAATTACAATAAGGCGAATGGAATTTATACTGCCGGCAATCTCGGCGACGCTGGTATTGTTTTTAATAACATTATTAAAGGCAATACATTGGATGGAATTTACTGCAGCACTATCGGTACTGGACAATTTGCACACAGTAATATTATTACAGAAAACGGAAACTACGCTTTAAGTAGTGGTGTTGATAATTATGCTTATAATTCCACTTATAAAAACAAATATAATGCATCTATTGCTCTTGGAATTGGCAATATCCAGCAGGATTGTCTGTTCGTAAACGAGTCTGCTAATCCACCTGACTTTCGTTTACAAAACACATCCCCTTGTAAGAATACCGGTAATACCGGATACCTTGATGCCGATGGTACTCGTCCGACATGGGTTCCTTCGGTGGACCCGGCGCTGCCCTATTTTGGCCCTATGGAAATGGTGGGCCTGTGATCACAAACCTTACAGTAGACCCTCCCTATGTCCCGGAAGGGGGGAACATATCCATCAAGGCAACGGTTGAAATCAGGTAGAGGGTGAAAAATAGACGGGATAGGGCAGCGCCTGCGTTAAGCGAAGCGAAAAATGTCCCGCCTATTGGTGAAAGGCTATGGAAGAAGGAGTTTTAGGGTGATGGTGCAACCGGTTAAACAAGAAATACACAAAAGTTGTTTAATAATAGCGGCATTGTCTTTATTTTTTCTGATGTCTATGATCATCGCCATCCCCGCCGGCGCTGTGATCATCGACCAGGCGGAGTATTTCTTTTGTACGGATCCAGGGGTTTGTACGGATCCAGGGGAGGGTTCAGGGAAGCCTCTGACTATTATTCCCGGCGGCGGGCCTGACAACCCGCTCCAGGAAGGGTTTTCAATCTCTACCAGCGGGTTTTCGGTCGGTTCCCATTTACTTTATATCCGCTTCCGTTGCAGCGAAGGCTCGATAGAGGATAAATGTGACAACCCAAATTGGGGACCGGCAAGGCAGTACGCCATTAATATTACTGCCCCTGTGTCGACTATAGATTCGGCGGAAGTCTTTGTGGATCAGGATCCGGGTCAGGGAAATGGAATTCCAATGTCCCCCGTGGATGGGAATTATGGTGGACGCCAGGAGTCCCTGCAGTTATCCCTGAATACGATGGGCTGGACGAGGGGCGGGCATACCGTCTATGTCAGGGCCCGGGCGCGAAACAACCTGGGCCAGGAGGTCTGGGGGCCGGCACGGCCGGTCTTTAGTGATCCTGCCCCGAATGTTACTGTGGTCAGTGACAAATGGATTGTGAGGGTAGAGTATTTTTTTGACACAGACCCTGGGGAAGGATTTGCCCTCCAGCTCCCATTGCGGTCTTACGGAGGGATAGGTACCACTGCTGCAGTAGATTTATCCGGCGTATCCATAGACAAATTATCTCCAGGAACCCACAAACTCTTTATACGTGCCCAGGACAGCGAGGGGATATGGGGACCAACCCGCCAGATCAATATAGAAGTCATACAGACGGCATACACCCTGACTGGAGCGGAGTTCTTTGTTGATACTGACCCCGGAGCAGGAAACAGCATATCCATGCCTCCCTATGACGGGACATTTGATGAAGGGTCTGAGCTGGTAACTGCATCATTCCATACAGGGACACTCGCCCAAGGGTCGCATACCCTTTGTGCGAGGGCAAAGACTATCAAGAATAGCACGGATCAGTGGAGCAGCATACCCTCACCCCCCGAGTATCCAATGTGTACAAACTTCACAGTTCAGCCCACTAAAGCAGTTATGACTGGATACATAAAAGAGGATGGAACAGGATTGCCATTAAACGGTGTCTGGATCTATAGTCCGGATGATGGAACAGAGACATACTCTTCCTTTGACGGCTCGTATAGCCTGACAGTCCCGGAAGGGACACGCCGGTTCAGGATAGCAACAGGCGGGTATCAGCAGGTAGAAGTGGATGTTAATGTCGCTGCCCCTGTTACCCAACGCTCATTTACCTTAGTGAAAGTAGAGCAGCCCTTTGGGGTACAGAAGAATCAAGGAATGTTTGCAGAGCCTGTCAATACAGCAACAGGGAATTACTTCTTTAACCGTACGGATTTAAAGGTGCCTGCCCCTGGTCTCCCCTTTGAATTTACACGCTACTATAATGCCCAGGACTTAACTTACAGCTCTCTCGGATTTGGCTGGAGTCACAACCTGGATGTTCGGATATACCAATGGGAAGACATGGTTATTGTGAAGTACGGCGATGGACATGAAGAGCGCTACCAGTCCGATGGTTCTGGAGGCTATATCCATCAGCCGGGGAACTACACAACACTCTCCTTCATCAGCGGGGTTTATGAGCTCCTTACCAAAAACCAGGTCAGGTATCATTTTTCTTCTTCCGGCCGGTTGGCTTCGCTGGAGGACCGGAACGGAAATAGATTGACTATCAATCGTAACGCCAGCAGACAGATCACAACGGTCATAGACCCTGTGGGCCGAACATATAGCTTTAGCTATAACAGTTCCGGATTTTTATCCTCCATTACAGACCCAACAGGACGTGCGATCCGTTACACGGTGGATAATAAAGGAGACCTGA
>MHEI01000022.1:0-3686 GCA_001805165.1 Nitrospirae bacterium RBG_16_43_11
GCTACAGCCGCAAACCCTTTTTTATTTTATGGTCGGGGCGAGAGGATTCGAACCTCCGACACCCTGCTCCCAAAGCAGGTGCGCTACCAGACTGCGCTACGCCCCGATTTTATGGCAAAGGAAACTATGACTTACAGTTTCAAATTGAATATATTAATGAATTATTTTGTTAAAGTCAAATTACCAGTTTACCATCTCCCATCCGCGCTCTTTTGCAAGTCCGTATAATCTCCGGCCGGGATTTACCACAGAAGGATTGCCGACACTTTGGAACAATCCGCTGTCAGCCATACTGTCACCATATGCAAAACACTCTTTGAGGTTAATCGCGTATTCCTGTGCATATCTAAGGACAATGTCACGCTTTAGATCCCCATAGGGAACAGGCGGCATTATATCGCCTGTAAAATATCCATCCTTCTCTATCGCTGTACATGCAATGAAGTGGTCTGCTTTAATAAACCGGGTCAGTTCCTGAGCGAGTATGTCCAGTGTACCTGACAATAACACAACGCTATGTCCTGCATCCTTGTGTTCCCTGATCTTCGCCAACGCCATTTCTGAAATTTCCGGTACTATTTTCTCTCTGAAACACTGCTCAGCCAGTGACTTCATCAATGATACTGACTTTCCTTGCAGATACGGACGTTTTGATCGTATCGCAATGCCTGATTTATCATTCATATTTCTGCATATAAAGACGACATTTCGTAGTATATCAATTATCGTAATGTATCCCCGTGTAAAAAGGTATCTCAGGAAAACACGCTCCATTGAGGTCCCACGAACAATGGTATGGTCAATATCGAAAAAGGCTGTAATCATTAGTTCACCTGAAGTACTCTATGCTGTCAGTTATAACAGGTACTGCCCGGACTACACACATGAATACTGTAATATGAACGAGCGTCATGCCGGCTCCATAAAGTGATGCCTGCCAATCAGGCGTGAATAAAGGTGGCGATGCCTTTAATCCCTCAATATATGCCAGATACAAAATAAGATAGCAAAAAGTCACAACCTTTGCGCTGCCATAAAGCGCACGACTCAATCTTGAAGAGACTATAAGCCTTCCCACAGCCGTCTTTATCATTGTCTTCTCACCAAAAGGGGTTTTCCCCTTAGTCAATGCAACCGACCTTAAACTATCCGTTATGACTCCCCGTACAATTACTACAATAGGGACCCAAACCGGAATCAAATGTATATGTGCAAAGACAATCCACAGGCTGCTCTCTACTATCCTGTCTCCCATTATGTCCAGAACAGCCCCAAAGGGAGTTGTATTTCCCCTTCTTCTTGCAACATACCCGTCAATCCAGTCCATTATAATGACAATTATTACTATCGCAAAGGCTAATATCTCACCATATATATTGCGGCTATAGATAAAGCCTATCCCAACAAATAGTAGTATGACACGTATTATGGTTATAAGGTTTGCCATAAAAGTATAAGATATTATACACGACATAAAAAATCATTGAAACTTTCTGTCCATTATGTATAATGATTTCTTTAGTACAAAAACAGGGGGAGGTGAAATTTTGGGTAGTGTGGTCAAGAAGCGCAAAAAGAAGATGAGAAAACATAAGCATAAGAAATTGCTTAAAAAGACAAGAATCGAAAGAAGAAAGAGGAAGTAACCAGCGCATAAGATGAGCGTTAAGAAGGGGGACATAGAGGTATTCTTAAGCGAGAATGTATTTGTAGGTCTTATACTGTCCTCAGTAGAGGTCTATAAAAAAGAGTGCTTCGGCCTGCTTCTTGGGTACAAGACGCCTAATAAATATATTGTTGAACATGCAATACCATATCAGAGCGCCAGAAGAGGACACAAATGGATAGAGCTGAGAGGCGACAAGTGGAAGATTATTCAGGAGGTCGTACATCACTTTCCTAAATTAGACATGCTTGGGGACTTCCACTCGCATACCATGTACAGAGATGTGAGGGCAGACGTCGTTCTCAGCGAAGAGGATGTTGTTGATATGTATCCGGATGAACTTCAGATCGTACTTGCTGTCAATGAATTTAAGCGCTCTATGCCATGGACATCCAACCCTGATCAGACAATATCGGGCACAATAAATGGGTTCCATTTCAAGATAGCTGCTTATTACCTCCCTTCAGAAGACACAGATGAAGATAAAAGAAATCCGAATACCCTTTATACGGCCAGGATTAATTGTCCGTTTTTTATAGGTTAATATCAGACAGGACCTGCCGGAAAGTCTGAAATGTATTGCGTTGAAATATATGATATGTTATAGTCTAACCGTCTGAGATTGTTGCAGGAGGACAGGACGTGAATCTCATGAAAGTACGTGGGCTGGTCTTTGATCCGCACACAAACATGTACATAGTCATCCTGAATGACGAGGAGAATAAAGAGGTCCTGCCTATATGGATAGGTAAATTCGAGGCAAATGCAATATGTTTCATATTAGAAGGCATAACCCCGCCGAGACCCATGACACATGACCTGACTAAAAGCATCTTAGACACTCTTGATATAAAGATTATCAGTATAGTGATTAATAACCTCAAGGAAAATACATATTATGCAAAGATACATCTGTCAGCTCAAGGCTCTGAGGTAGTTATTGACTCAAGACCAAGTGATGCGATAGCACTCGCCCTCAGGTCCAGTGCACCAATTTTTGTATCAGAAGACGTCCTTGAAAAAAGAAACGCTGAGAACCTGGATCAGTGGTTGAAAAATCTCAAGCCGGAAGACTTTGGAAAATACCTGACGTGAAACATTCAAAATTTCTTAAACACCCAACCAAACCGTTTGAAGTAAATGAAAACAGCACAGTAGCAGACGCCCTCACGGCAATGTCTCAGACTGCTTTTCAGGGGAAAAATCTTGCATCTGCAGTAGATGTCTGGGGCTCAATGCTGAAAGGCAATGTTACTATATTCTTCGGCCTGGCCGGTGCGATGGTGCCTGCCGGCATGAGGAACATTATATCATATCTCATAAAAAACAGACTGATTGACTGTCTTGTATCAACGGGCGCAAATCTCTTCCACGACATCCATGAGACGCTGGGGAAATACCATTATCAGGGTGATGCCAATACTGATGACGTCCTTCTCCAGAAAGAGGGGGTTGACAGGATGTATGATGTATTTGCATCTGAACCCGAGTTCCGTAACCTTGACAGTTATATAACGCGCTTTGCTGATACTATTGATTTAGATCGCCCTTACACAACAAGGGAATTTCTGTTTCTGCTCGGACAGCATTTATCCAAACAAACTGAAACAGACGGCATTGTGACATCCGCCTTTAAGGCGGGCGTTCCTATTTACTGCCCTGCCCTTGGGGACTCTTCTATTGGTATAGGATTGGCAGCAAGGACAAAGGGCAAAAAAATCCTTTTTGATATAATAGCCGATGTGCAGGAAACTGCACTGTTATCCCTAAAGGCTAAAGAGACCGGTGTCATTTATCTCGGTGGCGGCACTCCTAAGAATTTTATTCAGCAGATGGAGGTAACAGCGCATTTATGGAGTAATAAAGTCGTTGGACATGAATATGCTATTCAGGTCACTGCAGACGCCCCACACTGGGGAGGTCTGAGCGGTTGCACCTTTGAAGAGGCTAAATCGTGGGGCAAGATCAAACAGAATGCAAAAATGGTCACCGTTCATTGTGACTCGACCATAGCATTGCC
>MHEI01000022.1:3692-9925 GCA_001805165.1 Nitrospirae bacterium RBG_16_43_11
AACAACTGCTATAGCTCAGAAATACAAGGATATAATCAAGAAGAGGGCGTATCCTGACCTCTTCCTGACCCTGAAAAAAACGAGGATAGAAGACCTCAAAAGAGTTCTTGACATCTAATCATCACTGTGATAATTTTACACCCCAATTCAGTCATGGAGGGTTATATCACAAATTGGATAGAGATTCTCACTTCTTCATTAAATCTAACTTTCTTGGCATCCCTCCGGAGAAGTCTGACTGGAATAACTCAAGGTTTGTAGTCTTACCAGTCCCATTTGACGCCACAACTTCTTTTCAATCCGGCACAAGGAAAGGCCCAAGGGCAGTAATAGAGGCATCGGCCTATATAGAGCTTTATGACGAAGAACTCCGTATGGAAAGTACAGATGCCGGAATACACACCCTCGACCAACTTGATGTATCAGTAAACCCTGAAGAGGTACTTAATAAAATAGAGTGTGTTATAACAGATATTGTCAACGCTGACAAAATTCCGGTAACAATCGGTGGTGAACATTCCATCACATTTGGTGTGATAAAGGCATTACATGCGAAATATGACGATCTTTCCGTACTTCAATTGGACGCTCATGCAGACTTGCGGCAGGAGTATCAGGGGACCATCTGGAGCCACGCATGTGTGATGCGCAGGATATCTGAACTCGGAATCAATATAGTTCAGGCCGGAATAAGAAGCCTTAGTAAGGACGAAGCCGGGTTTATCTCCTCAGCCAGGAATATACACACATACTATGCAGCAGATATAATTGACAAAAACGACTGGATGGAAGATGCAATATCACATTTATCAGATAACGTTTACATTACGATTGATGTGGATGCATTCGATCCTGCCTATGTGCCGGCTACCGGCACACCTGAACCCGGGGGGATGAACTGGTATCAGGTTACAAAGTTCCTGAGCCGTGTTTTCCAGCGCAAAAAGATAGTCGGTTTTGATGCCGTAGAATTATGTCCGCAGCCGGGACAGACAGCATCTGATTTTCTTGTAGCACGGCTTTTATACAAAATGATGGGGTATTCCTTATTAAATAAAATTTAATAAAACAGTCTCTGCAAAGAGTTCACTGGGGAGGATGAAAGGAACATGCTATTCGTACCAAAAAGAGTGTTTTTTACAAAGGGTGTGGGTACACACAAAGAAGAATTGAGGTCTTTTGAGCTGGCTTTGCGTGACGCCAAGATTGAAAAGTGCAACCTTGTTCAGGTTTCAAGCATACTCCCTCCGCAGTGTAAGATAGTCTCCATAAACGAAGGGATAAAAGAACTTCTTGCCGGAGCAATAACTTTTGTGGTGCTGAGCCGCTGCGCAAGCAACGAACCGCACCGCCTTATAGCAGCATCCGTTGGATGCGCTATCCCAACAGACAAGAATGCATATGGATACCTTAGTGAACACCATGCGTATGGACAGTCTGATAAGTCAGCCGGTGATTATGCTGAAGACCTTGCTGCAGCCATGCTTGCATCTACTCTTGGAATAGAATTTGACGAAGACAAAAGCTGGGATCAGAAGAAAGAGGTTTACAGGATCAGTGACAGGATAGTTAAGACTACAAACGTTACCCAGTCTGCAATTGTTAAGAATGGTTATACGACAGTCATTGCAGCAGCCGTCTTTCTATTTTAATTTTGCGCCGGTCAATATTGAAGATATCAGGGTCTTCAATTCAGATAAATTTGCTGACTTTACGAAGTATGCATCTGATGCCCACGTACCAAAGTCATGCTTGTAATCCTCATATGCACTTATGAAGATAATCGGGATGTCAATTCTCATATCCTTTATCTTTCTTGCAAGCGTAATTCCGTCCATACCCGGCATTTTTATATCGAGGGTTACAAGATCAGGAGATCCCTTACCTAACTGTGTAAGGGCATCTTCACCACTTCCTGCTAAGATAACGTTATAACCTTCCTCCTCAAATTCTTCCTTGTAAAGAAGCCTTATATGTTCCTCATCATCCACAACCAGGATAGTCTTTTTCATTTACTCCCCCCTATTAATATTCCTCATAGTCAACTTTTCATGTCTTTTTACAATCTATCACAAAGCCATAAGATTTTCCACCGGGATTTAGCCTCTTCTCAAGGTTATACATAATCTTCTCGCCGCTTCCCTCCCCTTCCTTCCATGCATCAAGACACGACTGGGCTATAACCCTGTCAAGCGGTGCAGGATTATAAAGCAGTTTCTTTATAGAAAAGGGACTAAGTGAAATCGGGTTATAGGAATTGTTCAGATATCCGCTTTCGATTAGTCTTTTTTCCAAACCTGTATGGGGTTGAACACCGAGGAAAAATATTACACACTGTACCTGCTCCCTTCCCATAATCTTCACAATCGCCTTATACGAATTAATTGATTCTATCAGTGTCTCCTCTGTCTCCCCGGGGGCATTTATTGAATAATTAAGGATTACTTTACCACGATAACCGGCCTTCTTCAGATATCTGCAACCTTCGTAGAGATGCTCAAGCCTGAACCCCATGCTCATCTCATTCAGCACACTCTGTGACCCTGATGTAATAGAGACCTCGAGATCACCTACGCCGGACAAGACCATAAGATCTGCGAGTTCCGGTGTTATAAGACTTGTCCGCACATAACCGCTCCACTCAACAGGGAGCTTACTCTTAATTATCCCCTCCAATAATGCCTTACAATGCCGGACAGCCTGGCTTCCGGGAATAAACTGTGCATCGGCAAACCATATCTTTCTTACATTCCACCGGGAATATAGATATCTGATTTCATCAATTATCTTCTCCGGATCCCTGTAGCGAACATTAGGTCCCTCTATAAATGAATAAAGACAAAACTCACAATTATATGGACATCCCCTCTTTGTCTGTATACCAATAGTCTCTCCAAAATAAGAAGATACCTGCGGGAAAATCGTCTCAATATATGGATAATCCATTGAAATATCTGCTATTGGAACAGGCTGCTTACCCTTTCCTGTTATAACCCTGCCGGCCTTTTTATAAACGACTCTATGCGCTTCAATATCAGTCCCGTCTATCAGGGATACAAGAACATCTTCACCCTCACCAATGACTCCTACCACTCCATCCGGCAGTTTTTTTATAATCTCATTATGAAAAACACTGAAGGCGCCGCCTCCTATGACATAAGTCTTATCCGGATAATTTTTTATGGTCTTTTTAATCAGATATAATTTCTCTTTCAGGTGATTCTCATATGTAAAGACCATGCTCAATCCCTTAATCCCGGCCTGTAACTTTTTAAAAATATTTGATGAATAATAAAAATTAAAGGCAAGTTCAAGGGAGTCATCGCCACCGTGAGGCGCATAAATCTGGATATCCCGCCAGGAAAATGCAATAATATCGGGCTTGAATTTATCAAGCATATCGGTTATTGCATTCAAGCGGCCGCCTTTGTTTATTACCGAGAGATCCAATATATGCTGCTGTATATGGGAACGTTTCCTGTGAACATAGTTGGCAAGGTATGTGGGGCCTATGGGATATATTTTTTTACAAGGAAGCCATATATATAAAATAGAATTATTGCTCATGTTTATTTAATTTTAATTTTTGCACCTTGATCTTTGAATTTATTTCGTCCCTGCATGCACAGCCACGATCCCGCCTGACAAGGTGTGATAGTACACATTTGAGAATCCAACCCTGAGCATCAATCTGCGAAGGTCCTCTGCCGGAGGGAATTTTCGTATCGAATCAGGCAGGTATTGATATATGCCCGTCCTGTCTTTTGATAATAAAGTACCAATTGCCGGAAGCAGGGTAAATGAATAGAAATCATAAATATATCTGAAAACCGGGCTTGCGGGTTGTGTAAATTCGAGGCATACGACCTTTCCACCAGGCTTCGTAACCCGAAACATCTCTGAAAATGCCTTTTCAAGATGAGTCACATTCCTGACCCCAAACCCAACAGTTACGGCATCAAACTTATTATCCCCAAATTGCAGTGACTCTGCATTCCCGAGCACACAACTGATTATCCCCCCTAAGCCTTGTCCCAGAACTTTTTCCCTTCCAATCCTCAGCATCTCAGGGTTAAGGTCAGCAGCTATAACACGCCCTGATGGGCCGGCCTTTTTTGCAAGAAGGATTGCCATATCTGCAGTACCTGAACAGACATCAAGAACACAACTTCCGTTCTTAACGCCGGCCTGCTCTATAGTAAAACGTTTCCAGTAGTGATGCTGTCCAAAACTCAGAACTGTATTATTGATATCATACCGTTTCGCAGCAGAAGAAAACATCCTCTGTACCATCTGTTCTTTATTCATATAAGAAATTTATTACCCCCTATAGTTTATGTTCAAAAATGCCCTGCATCTTCCCATGTAAACTGATTATAGTATGAAATTAAACGCTTGACAATAACCTTCCTTCTGCCCTACTATAACCCCGTGAAGGTTGCCATTCCTACAAACACACGTCTTACCATGGATGAGGTCTGGGAGCTATGCAGGGAAGACCTCCATAGGATAGAAGACCAGATTCACACAGACCTTAAATCCAATCTTTCCCTGATAAGTGTTATGGGCTCTCACCTGATAAACAGCGGTGGGAAACGCTTACGGCCCTTACTGATGATCCTCGGATCAAGGCTCGCCGGATACACAGGCAAATCTCATATAGAACTTGCCAGCGTCATAGAGCTTATTCATGCAGCCACCCTTTTCCATGATGATGTAATAGATGAGGCCCCGACACGCCGTGGCAACAAAACTGCGAGGATGTTATGGGGAAACCAGGCAAGCATACTTGTAGGTGATTATCTTTATGCAAAGGCACAGTGTACGATAGTATCATTTCATAATCATGACTTAAATGAATCCGTAACAGAGGCAACGAGGAAGATGGCAAAGGGTGAACTCGCCCAGTTGGCCTTTAATGGCGACCTCAGCATAACAGAAGAAGATTACCTTGAAATAATAGGTAACAAGACCGCCTCTTTAATGGCAGCTACATGCCGTATAGGCGCTATCCTCGGTGAGTGCTCTACCGAACAGAGGGATGACTTTGAATTATTCGGGTGGAATGTCGGGATGGCCTTTCAGCTTGCTGATGACACATTAGACTACGTTGCCAATAAGGCAAAGCTCGGGAAGTCCGTTGGAAAAGACCTCGAGGAAGGTAAAGTTACACTGCCACTCTTAGCCTTGCTAAAGAGGTGCAGTCAGAATGATGCTGAAAAGATAGAAAGGCTTATTACTTTATCAGAGGTTACGGAAGAGAACCTCAGTTTTATCCTGAATCTGATGAAGGAACATGGGGTTATAGAATACTCAATGGAGATCGCCAGGTCTTTTGTTGAAAAAGCAAAGAAGAGTGTTATGTTGTTTGAGGATTCCATACCTTTACAAGCCCTGTTTACCGTAGCGGATTATGTAGTAGAACGGGAATTGTAATATCGAAGTTCAAATTTGAAATTTCAAAGTTAATATGACACAAACAATCCACCCCCTCGTGCAATTAGCAAGGGAGGCTATAAATGAGTATCTTATAAGTGGAGAGGTGCTTAAGACACCCGACGGCCTGAGTGATGAAATGAAGGAGTCGCATGGTGTCTTCGTATCTTTGAAGATGCACGGAATGTTAAGGGGTTGTATAGGGACATTTGAGCCGTCAACATCATGTGTCGCAGAAGAGGTAATCCATAATGCAATAAGTTCAGCCGTAAGAGACCCAAGGTTTATGCCGGTAACACAGTCTGAACTAATGGATATCGTCATATCGGTAGATGTCCTGACATCACCTGAACCTGTAAAATCGGTCAGTGATCTTGATTCCAGGAGGTATGGTGTAATCGTAAAGAGCGGACACAGGCGCGGGCTTCTACTCCCTGATCTCGAGGGGGTAGATACAGTAGAAGAGCAGATAAAGATAGCGAAGAGGAAGGCAGGGATAGTCTCTGATGAACCTGTTGATCTCTTCAGATTCGAGGTAAAGAGATATAAATAGGAGAAACAACAATGGCAGACATAACCCCCTTCAAAGGCATTCGGTATAACAAAGAAAAAATCAAAGACCTTAATCTTGTAATGACGCCGCCATATGACATCATCACTCCTGCACAGCAGGATATGTACTATGGCAGGAATGAATACAGCATGATTAAACTTGACCTCGTAAAAGAAACCCCGGCTGATACGGAACAGGACAACCGCTACACGAGGGCATCAAACACATTCACACAGTGGCTGTC
>MHEI01000023.1:0-233 GCA_001805165.1 Nitrospirae bacterium RBG_16_43_11
GCCGTCTTTTCTTTTCATCCGAACCTACCCTTTCAAATCCCCCCTTACCCCCCTTTTCTAAAGGGGGGAGTCTGTTTTCCCCATTTTAAAAGGGGAGAATTCTTATTTCCCCCTTTGAAAAAGGGGGAGTAAGGGGGATTTTTATCGTTGTTATAGTATTAAATTCACCTTCTCCACCTTTTCTATCCTCTCCCCAAGAAACCTGCTCCCCTGTTCTTCAAAACGGCGGGGAA
>MHEI01000023.1:346-6685 GCA_001805165.1 Nitrospirae bacterium RBG_16_43_11
ACCTGACATCATTCCCCATCACCTTCTGTATTATTCCCTTCAGAAGCGGGTAATGCGTACACCCCAACACCAGCGTGTCTATACCCTTATTTTTAAATCCGCCCAGGTATCTTTCTGCCACAGCAAGTGTGACGTCATCATCAATCCACCCTTCTTCCACCAGCGGGACAAATAAAGGACATGACTGTCCAAATGTCTCAATGTCAGCATTTATCTCCCTGATCGCCTTCGTGTAGGCGCCGCTGCTTACTGTTGTTTCAGTCCCAATAATACCAACTTTACCGTTTTTCGTGGCACGGGATGCAGCGCGGGCCCCTGCTTCAACAACTCCTATAATTGGTATGGAAAATTGTTTCCTTAACTCACTGAGACTCACCGCTGAAGCGGTATTGCAGGCAACAACAAGAAGCTTAATGTTGTATTTCAAAAGAAAACGGGTATTTTCAATTGAGTACTTTACAACAGTCTCTTCAGACTTTGTTCCATATGGCAGACGGGCAGTATCTCCCAGATACAAGGTATCTTCGTTAGGCAGAACAGTGATTATCTCTTTGAGGACAGTAAGCCCGCCGATACCTGAGTCAAATACACCTATAGGCCCTTTGTTGTTAGTCATGGTTCTTATTTTTGCAATATGAAATACAACTCGCCTTGTTCTTTCATAGAACCTGCAGAATGTCCGGCTTCAACACCGGCTCCCCAGAACAGGTCTACCCTGCCCGGGCCCTTTATTGCCCCCCCCTCGTCCTGATTAAGGACGAAGCGGTTAACCGGTTCCCATTTGAGTACCTTGCCGGATTGATCAACTACAGGGGTTGTAGTTCTTATGAAAGATAGTCCCCCCCTTGGAAAGAGAGACGGGTCTGTGGCTATTGAATGACCAGGGGTCAGAGGTACATTGATACTGCCATGTGCCCCTCCTTTAGCAAGCTTAAAAAATATGTATCGCGGATTCTGATACAGTATCTCCGACATATGATCCTCGTGTTCCCGGAGGTACTTCTTTAATCCAATTATATTTGCTTCACCTGGTTTTAAAAGACGGAGTTCTAACATAAGCTTACCAATGCTTGTGTATAAATGGCCATTGTTGCCAGCATAGTGAACCCCTATAGTGGAACCATCAGGCAGCTTTATTGTTCCGGAACCCTGAATATGGAGAAAATATGCCTCGACCGGGTCAGCGAGCCATGCAATCTCAAGCCCTCTCCCATCTAAAACCTTTTCTCCATCTATGTCGATACGTGTAAAATAGGTGGAGTCTTTCTTAAGGTCATCCGGCATGCGATAAAGCGGGTAGCGATATTTATCCGAAGGGTGAAGGCTTCCTTCTACCTCCGGGATGTAATAGCCAGTAAATGTAACATTTCCCTTTCCATCTACACCAGATGCCTTATACCACTCAAACATGTAGTCCAGGAGCAGTTCTATCATTTCATTGGACTCTGCGGTATCAATAATCTGGAGAAGGGTCCTCTGAGTATTAGCAACCTCCCTTGCATGGACTATCTTGCCGCCATAGTCAAATTCTGTTTTGGGATCAATTTTTTGCAGATATGAAAGGTTTGTGATTATAGCCTCCCGAAGCGCCTTCCGGTCAATGTTGCCATATGCACGCGGCGGCTCAACGTATACAAGGGAATAGTTGCTGGTTGATGATGGCTGGTTGGCCTGAGTGACAGCGCAACTATTAGTTAAAATTACCAGTAAGAATAGAATTAATATTTTACGCATTATGAAATATGTCCTCCGTATGATCAATCAAAACGTAACCTTCAAAAGATATCGGCGGAAATAGAATCTGTCACTTCTGCCAGTACTGTCTCAGGGTATATGTTAAGATACAACAACGATAAGGAGAATGTTGCGAGGAAAATCCACATTTTCACCATGACCAAATTTAACATAATATTAGATAAAAGAAAAGAAATTCTTCCCTATTTGACAGAAAAGGGATTTTAGGCAAAACTTTCACGTGATGGCTAAAAAAACCTACTCAAAAAGTCTTACCTATGCGATTAAAGACGGTATTTATTTTGCCATTATGGGGGGCGCCGGAGAAAGCTATATAAGTGCATTCGCAATATTCATGAAGTTATCCAACTCCCAGATTGGATTGCTTGCGTCAATACCTCAGCTCCTTGGTGCGTTTATGCAGCTGCTCTCTGTAAGTCTGCTAAACAGGCTTAAGAACAGGATGCCCATTATCCTTTATGGTGTTGCAGCACAGGCCCTCTCCTGGATACCGCTGTTATTACTTCCTTTGATCTTTAAACAGTATGCTTCTCTCCTCCTCATAATTAGTGTTACTGCATATTACATATTCGGAAATCTTTCAACCCCTCCATGGAACAGCCTGATGGGTGACATTGTCCCTGAATCTAACCGCGGGGCATATTTTGGCTATCGTAACAGGATAATGAGTATATACAGCTTAGGCGCTATTGTTATTGGAGGCTTACTTCTTCATGGCACTGAAAAGGCCGGAAACCCGTGGATTGGTTTTTCGGTAATCTTTGTTGCAGCGATGATTGCCCGCCTCTTATCAGCGTATTCATTGTCTAAGATGGAAAACCCTTATTATCATGTAGACGATAAGGATGATTTCAGCCTGTTTGAGTTTTTTGCAGGTTTCAGGCATTCAACATTTGTCCGTTTCGTAATATACACCGGACTTATGCATTTCTCTGTCATGCTGGCAGGTCCTTTCTTTGCTGTCTATATGCTCAGAGACCTGAAATTCTCTTATCTCCAGTTTATGATTGCCGTTTCAGTAGTTGTCCTTGCGCAATACTTTACACTCCACAACTGGGGTAAATTTGGCGATAGATTTGGAAATAGAAAGGTGCTTGAGATTACAGGTTTTACACTCCCGATAGTTCCGGTGCTCTGGCTTTTCACAGACAACTTCTATTTCATACTGGTTATACAGATGATTGCGGGATTGACTTGGGCAGGATTCAACCTGAGTATGGCAAATTTTATATATGACGCCATCCCTTCACCAAGGCTTGCAAAATGTGTTGCTATCTTTAACATAGTGAATGCCTGCGGTATTTTCTTAGGAGGCATTATAGGTGGATGGTTGTCAGGTTATCTTCCTGGCTCTATTGTAATTTTTGATATCAGTATAAATATCATATCTAATCTTCAATGGCTTTTTCTTCTCTCAGGGATTTCGAGACTTATCATGTCTCTAATCTTTGTACCCACCCTTAAGGAAATACGGGAAGTTGAGGCGATCACATATAAAGAGCTTATAATTCGAGTTTCATCAATAAGACCCCTGTCAGGACTTAAATTTGATCTTTTTACAGGCAGGGATAAGAAGAACGGTAGAAACAGTGATGAATGACGCTGAAAATTCGCGGGTATTCTTCAGCGTCACCTTTATAATGACTCACTTGACAGTTGGAGGGGTGTTTCTCTTTAAGACTATCTTATCACCCGGATACTCAATTAATATCATATCGTCAGATAACTTCTCACTCCTCACGGCCCCTTCAATTTTGGCTTCTGTCTTTACAGGCTGGTACCTTTCCACTACCTTTTTCAATGTCTTGTTGGCATGGTCGAGTATATCTATAACCGCATTCAGGGCATGCTGCAATTCGGTAACTGCCGACTTCCAGTCTTGCCGTGCCATATAATAGTTAAACTTTGCGAGGTGTAATTCCATCGCTATTTTTGATGTCTGCGGGTCGCGCATTTTCTGTCCGTCTTCCATGGTCGTCTCCTTTGCTGTTCAATGATGTTTAATCTTCGTCCACACGTACCAATGTTTATATTTTGCAAAATTCGTGCAAAATGTATATGAGCAAAGATTTCCTGGAAAATCCACAAGATAGGGTTAATATAGCAACTTTGCAGGAGACAAGATGACTAATTATTCCACAATAAGTAGTTAGTGTATAAGTTTTATACGATATTGAGAAATTCTGACTGGATTAAACAGTTATAAATGAACACTTTCAGAGGCCGGGACTCATGTTATCTGGCTAAAGGGGTATTTTCGGGGGGGCATCGGGAGGCGTTACCAACCTGACTACCTTATCAGAATAAGAAACCTTTACCGGTACAAGAATGATTTTTCCAGAAACAATACGACTCTTCTTTTTAAGTTTATTAGCTTCCCTGATAGCAGAAACCGTTGTCTTAAATTTCTTTGCAATCTTATAAACGCTGTCGCCTTTTTTTACCTTATATTTGTTATGTACGACCCTTTTATCAGGCAGAAGGCCATCAAAATTATCCAGGAAAACGGTTCCTATACCCCTTGGAAGGCGTAAAATATAACTGGATTCGTTCAGAGGTGTAATATCGCCCTTCAATTCCGGGTTAAGAGAACGTATTAACTCAGGGCTAATGCCTGACCGCTCTGTAATAGTTCGTACGTCCATTCCGGCTGGCACCTCCAGTAAGTCGTATTGAAAGGTCGGGACTTCCATGAAGGTAAAGCCGAAGGTCTCAGGATTTCTTGCTATTATCATTGCCGCCATGAACTTGGGTATATAGTTTCTTGTTTCAGCCGCCAATGCCCTGCTCTGCCCTATCTCCCAGAATGTAGATGAACTGCTGCCATCCAGTACCCTCTTTATCTTTCCACTGCCTGCGTTATATGATGCTAATGCGAGGGGCCATGAACCGAATGTTTCATATAAATCTTTAAGATGCCGCGCAGCCGCCCTTGTGGACTTGACAGGATCTCTGCGTTCATCAATCCAGCCATTCACCTCAAGTCCGTAATGCGCCCCTGTGGAAGCCATAAACTGCCACATGCCTGTTGCCTTTGCATGCGATCGGGCATTAACATTAAACCCGCTCTCGATCAATGGAAGAAAGGCAAGGTCTTCCGGCAAGCCCTCTTCTCTCAATATGTTCTTGATTATAGCCATATGCGGTATAGACTGATCAAGCCACTTCTGGAATAACTCACGTCTGGATGTTGTGAAAGATTGCAGGTATAATGCCGTCTTTTCCAATATGTATTGCGGCATATCTTCTGATGAAGCAATATTGTCAATGTTAAATATAGAATCGTTAAGATAAGCGGATATTGAAAAAGGATCTTCAGCCCTGGCTTCTTTATTTCCTGCAGCAGTAATAATGAGAACTGTCCATAACAGCACCATACTGCCGGTTAATAGTGATTTAACTGTCTTCATAAGTGAGACATTATAATAATAAGGGAATCAAATTGCAACCTTATTATTAATTGGTAAGAGTAATGGCATAAATATTGCGGTGCAAGTTTAAGTATGGATAAAAATAACATTGACGGTTACTCTGGATCATATTTTGAGTTTAATTTTGTTGACCGCAGAAAAAGTTCATATGGCAACAGAATAAGAAGGGGTATTAATAGTTATTGGCTGGTACCTGTTTTTGTTCTTTACCTTGAATTAATAACGGTCTTAATCCCGCCAATTGATTCCCCTTTAAAAAACATTACTGAGAGAAATCTAAATTTTTTTAAGGGCACCTCAGTTATATACAACTTAGCGTCAACAGATTTTCCCTATGCCCTGATTGGGCATTTTAAAGAAGTTGCTATCGTAAAAAAATATTTCCTGGGTATAGGTCAGGTACCATCTCAAGATATAGCTATAGCACTAACGGATAAAAGGGAAGTTCAGCATTTATACAGCAGGATCATTGCATCAAAGGCGTACCTCAACACAGAAGTTGGCGGTATAGTGACAATATCGTATGAGAAGGACAACCCCAGGCTTATACTTTATGAGATACCATCTGTAAACAAGGCATTTTCAGACAGACTCAAGGCAGCCGCCGAAATATCGGTAAGTGAATTCCATACCCTTTTGCAGGAAGAGGAAAGCATAGAGATACTTACAAAGGTTGAAGTTGATAGTGAGATTACAAAAAGATTAATTGAAGTACTGTCTACGGATTCAGTCAGTCATCAAATAAAAGACAAACTCACAAAAGATTTCATCAGGACATATGATCTGCACTCGCAGTTAAAGTATGTCCTTTCGCCCACTGTTTTTAAATCCTTTCTTGGTTCAACGGAGATTGAAGGGGAATATATTGGCCTGTTTCATTTTCATAACGATTATATGGAGCCGCCATCAGATATTGATATGGCAAACAGCTACTTAGACAGGCAGATAGTATTTACACTTTCTGATGATGGAATAATACTCTACGATGCTGTTAAAGGCACGGCCAATACCTATGAAGCAGACCTCTGGACTAATGCCTCAATACTACTGCCTCGCCACAATTGAGAATTGCTCTCACATTCTTGACACTTGCTGGCGCTATCTGTAATATGGAGCTGTGTCAGGATTCATATCAATAGCGATAACAGTACTG
>MHEI01000024.1:0-2214 GCA_001805165.1 Nitrospirae bacterium RBG_16_43_11
AATATCCTTTTCCTTCTGCAATCGCAATCAATTTTTCCTTAAATACCTTATATGAGTCAGGTGTAAAAATATTGTTTAATGGGCCGAGCATTTCAGATTTGCTGCTTGCACCATATAGTTTGAGAGTGGCATTGTTTACATCGAGTATCTTTACCATCTGTACAGCCATGGATACAAAGTCAGGGTTTTCATCGAGGTATCTTCTGAAGTCTTTAACACCCCTGGCCTTCAGAGCATCAATTGCTTTTACTACTTCAGAATAGTCCTCTTCCCGTATGGAAGCCGATGTTGTATTAAATATGCGCTTAAATCTACTTTCGCTTTCCTCAAGCTCCTCTTCTGTTCCCCTGCGTTGTATTGTTGCCCCTATCACATTTGCTGCACTACGTAAAAAGTTAATATCATCCCTGGTAAATGTCCGTTGTTTATCAGTATGTGCCCCCAATACACCAAAGGTCCTTTCTTTACCTGAGATAACAACACTCATGCCACTGACTATCCCATGTTCCTGAAGTAAAGGAGGGACATTGAATCGCGTCTCAGTACGAAAGTCCGCTACAATTACCGGCTCATTGATTAAGAGTGTATAGCCAGCCTGGGAATCGGGTCCTGCTGCCACTATTGCAGAGCCGACCAGACCTTCTTTCCAACCTATACCAGCGAGCAGCAGTAAAGAGTTGCCATCCGACAGCAGCTTCAGGATCTTACAGTATTCCACTTCAAGGCCTTCTGCGATGAGCTTAACAGCATCATTCATCAGGACTTGAAGTTCTGTTCCTGCCAATGCACGTTGACTCAATTCGGCAATAGATTCCTGCTGAAATAACCTGGTAATGAGTTCTTTATTGGCTCTTTTATGCTCGGTAATGTCATGCATATATAGCCTTTTCCCATGAGAAGGTATTCGAAACTACTGTATCAAAATCAATAACACGCATCTTTTGTAGTTCATCCCTGCTATATCCCAGATTAGTACACATTTTTTCATTTTTTATATTATATCACTAATAGTAACTGATATAAATCACGTAAATTGATGCGGTGCTTTTCCTTACGGAAGGGGGATAGGAGCTTATCATCTATGTAAGTTACGACTATTTAGTTCAGAGTTTTTTCAATTCCACATATGTAGTCCGTATCAGTCCCAGTTCGTATTTATTCCCGAGGTCGGGATGGGTTGGAACGACGTGGAAGAAAAAGCCGTAGCCTTCCCTGTCGTCAGTTGTGGCGGTTGCGGCATAGCTGTAGAAGCCTTCCCAGATTTCTCCAAGGCGTCTCATGGGGGCCATGCCCATGGAGTGAAATTGTCCATTCTTGTCCATGATACCCCTGCATATTTCTACTGTTACATCAGCAGGAGATATCGGGCCAAGGTCGGTGGTTATAATAACCTCAAAATCCGGCAGGATATTTCCTTCTCCGTCCTTAATATTATCGCCTTTCTCAATGGCAACAATTTTTATATACTCCCAGTTTTTTTTCATCCATGCCTTCCACTCAGCCAGCTCCTTTGATTTTGCAAAATTATCTTCTCTGATCCTCTCTCCGCGTTCAAATGCCGGGATATACATAGTCCTGGCGTAATCTCTGACCATCCTTGCTGTGCTGAATTCGGGAGTTGTTGTTCGTATAGACTCTTTAACCACACTCATCCAATGTTCCGGAATACCCTTGTCATCTCTATTGAAATAGAGCGGGACGATTTCTTGTTCCAATTTCTCATAAATGTCTTCTCTATCTATCTTGTCCTGCAACTCTTCGTCATCATAATTATTATCATCGCCTATGGGCCAGCCGTTTTTTCCATTGTAACCCTCGACCCACCAGCCATCCAGCACACTGAAATTAATTGCCCCGTTTATCCCTGCCTTCTGGCCGCTTGTGCCGCTTGCCTCATAAGGCCTTCTTGGGGTATTAAGCCATATATCAACTCCTGCAACAAGATGCCGTGCAAGATGCATATCATAGCCTTCAATCATTACTACCTTGCCCATGAATTCCTTCATTTGTGAGATCTCATAGACCCTTTTAATAAACGCCTGTCCAGGCTTATCAGCAGGGTGTGCCTTTCCTGCAAACAAAAGCTGAACAGGTCTCTTTTTATCGTTTAAAATCTTTTTCAGCCTGTTGAGGTCACTGAAGATAAGGGTGGCACGCTTATAAGTTGCAAATCTCCTGGCAAATCCTATGGTGAGTGCATCAGGGTTAAGTGTA
>MHEI01000024.1:2222-7353 GCA_001805165.1 Nitrospirae bacterium RBG_16_43_11
TGACTTTGCCTTCTTATCGCCGGCAGCGAATCTGTTTGCCTGCAACGATAACAAGTGCTGCAGGGACTTTATCATCTGTTTTTTCAGCTCCCTGCGGACATTCCACAACTCTTCATCAGGTATATCGTAAACCTTATTCCATACAGTGGGTTCAAGAAGCCGCTCCTGCCAGTCTGTCCCTACATATTTGTCAAAAAGACTCCTGATTTCCGGGGCAAGCCATGTCATTGTATGGACACCATTGGTTATATGTCCAATTGGTATCTCACCAAGCGGGACTCCGTACCAGACGTCGTTCCAGATAGTCCTCGATACTTGTCCGTGCAGCTTGCTAACTCCATTACTCTGAGCTGAGAAATGAAATGCAAGGATTGTAAGGCTGAAGAGATCAGAACCACCGCCCATCGGGCGAAGCCCGAAACGCATAAACTCATGTGATTTAACATTGAACTTCTCGATGTACTTCTTGAAATATTTCTCTATGAGCATGAGAGAGAAGGCATCGTTTCCAGCAGGGACCGGTGTATGTGTCGTAAAGACTGTGTTACCCTTAACGGCTTCAATGGCCTCTGCATATGTCACCCCTTCCTCCCTTGTCAGTCGAAGCACCCTTTCAAGGCCAAGGAAAACTGAGTGTCCCTCATTCATGTGCCATACATTCGGACGCATCCCCATCGCTTCAAGCGCCCTTACACCACCGATGCCGAGCAATATCTCCTGGGACATTCTGACTTCATGGTCTCCACCGTATAGATTGTAGGTCAATCTCCTGTCATCCGGGCTATTCTCTTCTAAATCCGAATCCAGTAAAAAAAGGACTATTCTTCCGACTTCAACCTTCCATATCCTCGCCCTGCATATCCTTCCGGGCAGCTCAACGCTGATGATGATATCATTGCCGGCTGAACTCTTTACAGGTCTGACAGGCATGTCTGTGAAGTCATAACTTATATAGACCGCCTCTTGTTCACCTCTTTTATTAATCTGCTGTATGAAATATCCCTGCCTGTAGAGCAGGCCGACTGCTACGAAGGGAAGCCCAAGATCACTTGCAGCCTTGCAGTGGTCTCCGGCAAGAACTCCTAACCCTCCGGAATATATAGGCAAGGATTCATGAAGGCCGAATTCTGCTGAGAAATATGCAATAAGCATTTTATTGTGGTCGGGATATGTCCTTGTAAACCATGTATCCTTAGGATTACAGTAAGCATCAAATTCTGTAATTATTTTCCTGAAGAGGATAAGAACGTCTTCCTTTGAAACAGCTTCTGATAGCGCCTCCCTGCTGAGCCGTTTTAAAAATGTAACAGGATTTCTTTCAACCTCTTTCCATAGCTTTTTGTCAATGGCTTCGAACAGGTCCTGCGCATGTGGATTCCATGACCACCACAGGTTATAGGCAAGCCTGTTCAGTCTATTAAAAATTGTTACAGGTGTTTCAGTAACTGCCATATAATAGGTACCTCCCGGTTGAAGACATTATATCACAATCATCTTCCGTAAACACGTCAGATTAAGCTTATCTTCCATCATCTCTTTACCCTTGGGTGTTTCAATAATCCTTGCAACATTATAGAATCTTTTATCATTCATTATAAAACGAAAGCCTTCTTTTCCAATGCATCCCTTACCTATATGTTCATGCCTGTCAACACGGCTGTCCAGCCCCTTCTTTGAGTCATTTAAATGGATGCATACCAGCCTGTCAAGTCCGACAAGCTTATTAAATTCATTTATCACCTTCTCATATCCCTCTGCTGTACTGATATCATATCCTGCGGCAAATATATGGCAGGTGTCAATGCATGTCTTTATTCTATCTGTATATTTCACTCCGGCGATTATCCTGTTTAAGTGTTCGAACCTGTAGCCGATGTTGGTTCCCTGACCTGCTGTTGTTTCTAAGGCGATATCTACACCCCATCCGTCAGTTTTGACACATATTATATCGAGCGAGTTTATTATATTCTTTATCCCTTCATCTTCTCCTATTTCGAGATGAGCTCCCGGGTGAATGACAATATACGGAATTTCGAGTATCCTGCACCGGTCCATCTCACCGATTAAGGCATTCGCCGATTTTTCTCTGAGTTCGGAGTTACCTGAAGCAAGGTTTATGAGATAAGAATCATGTGCGATTATCAGCTTTATACTACTTTCATTCCGTAAAGTCTTGAACCTGACGACCTCATCATCTGTGAGTGGTTTACTGTGCCATTGATTTGAGTTTTTTGTAAACAACTGAATTGCTGTACAGGATAAGAAGGTTCCTCTTTCGATTGCCTTATCCATACCACCGGCGATTGAAACGTGAGCACCAAGGAGCATGTTTGATTATAACTTATATTGGATGAAAACTGCTATATATTCAACTGCGTTAATCAAGTATTGACTTTATCCTTATAATTTTATTATAGTAATAACAATGAAATTGATAACCATTTTCAATATCTCGAATTATAATTTATGCATGAGCACTCGTTAGAGGATACAAAAAACGGAAATAGGGTTGCCATTGTTGGTAATCCTAATGTTGGGAAGAGTGTCATTTTTGGCCTCCTGACCGGCAGATATGCTACTGTCTCGAACTACCCGGGGACTACGGTTACGCTAACGTCGGGGTCATGCAAGGCTGGTGGTGAAGATCTTTGGGTGACTGATACCCCCGGAGTAAATACCCTCATTCCCATGTCTGAGGATGAGGTTGTTACAAGGGATATTCTCCTGAATCAGGCCATAAAGCTTGTTGTTCAGGTTGCAGATGCCAAGAATCCCAGCCGCGGTCTTCAGATAAGCTTACAACTGGCAGAGATGGGACTTCCATTCATGCTCGTCCTCAATATGTGGGATGAAGCAAACAGCCGTGGTATTGATATAAATGTAAAAAAACTTTCAGACGCAATAGGGACTACAGTTATACCAACCATCGGTGTCCAAAGAAAGGGGATTAAAGAACTGCGCGAATCCCTCACAGAAGAGAGATATTCTTCTCTTAGCATCAGTTATGGGAATCTTATTGAGGATGGTATAAAGAAGCTTGAGGCAATCCTGCCCCAATCGCGGATCTCGAGACGTTCTATTGCACTGATGCTGCTGGCTGGTGATGCAAGTCTGAAACCGTGGCTTAACAAGAATGTCAGCCCATCGGATGTCACTACGATTGATGCAATCCGGCGGGACCTGCAAAATAAGTTTTATGAACCCCTCGGATATGTAATTAATCAAATAAGGTTAAAAAAGGCAGAGAAGATTGTTGAGGGTGTACTTTCAAGGCATCAGAAAAGTGGATCCAATGTGACAGTCCACATCGGGAAATGGGCCATGCATCCTGTATGGGGCATTCCCGTACTTCTGGCAGCCTTGTTCCTTATGTATGAGTTTGTAGGTGTTTTGGGCGCCCAGGTACTTGTCGGGTTGCTCGAGGAAGGGTTATTTGGTAATTACATAAATCCTTATATGACATTTATCGCAGAGAGGTTTATCCCGGATTTATTTTTCAGGGACCTGTTTGTCGGTGAATACGGAATCATTACAATGGCGCTTACTTATTCCATAGCACTCATACTTCCCATAGTAGGGACCTTCTTCATCGCATTTGGCATACTTGAGGATTCAGGATACCTTCCAAGGCTTGCCATTATGGTACATAAGATATTCAAGCTTATGGGACTGCATGGGAAGGCAGTCCTGCCGATGGTGCTTGGACTCGGCTGCGATACAATGGCTACATTTACTGCGAGGGTTATGGAAACCAGGAAAGAGAGGGTGATTGTAACACTCCTCCTTGCCCTTGGTGTCCCATGCTCTGCGCAGCTTGGCGTAATCCTGGGGATGCTTGGCGGTGTTTCTTTGACAGCAACACTTGTCTGGGCATTCTCAGTAATACTGGTAATCTTCTTAGTAGGGTATTTGTCCTCAAAGGTATTAAAGGGGGAAAGTTCTGATTTTGTGTTCGATATACCTCCGCTCCGGATACCTGTATTATCGAATATCGTTTTTAAGACCCTTTCAAGAACAGAGTGGTATTTAAAAGAGGCCGTACCTCTTTTCATAGTGGGGACGCTGATATTATTCACTCTTGACAAGATTGGAGGACTTGAGGTTATTGAGAGAATAGCAAGTCCTGTAGTCGTCAGCTTTCTGGGGTTGCCCGCTAAGGCGACGGAGGCATTCCTGATCGGGTTTCTGAGGCGGGACTATGGCGCTGCCGGCCTCTTTGCCCTTGCTCAGAATGGACAGCTTAATCCAAATCAGGTCGTTATCAGTCTCGTTACTATTACCCTGTTTGTCCCGTGTGTAGCAAACCTGCTCGTTATGATAAAAGAGCGCGGGCTTAGAACAGCTTTGGCTATGGTGGCATTTATATTTCCCTTTGCATTTTTTGTAGGAGGGGTGCTAAACTTTGGCTTTAATTTACTTGGCATTAAATTATAATAAAGGCGAAGAATGATGGACTATCACAGATCGAGGGATCAGTTTGAAGAGGACCGGATAGATGAGGTGCTCGAACTGATCTGGATATTGAGAGAAGAGGGTGAATCTCATATAGAAGATGTCAGGAAAAGATCTGAAGACCCCAATGTTTCGCAGGTGTTATATATTGTTGAATCAGAAGGACTCGTTTCCACGGATAATGGCCGTATTTCCTTCGATCAGCAGGGGGAAAAACGTGCAGAAAATGTTATCAGGAGGCACAGGCTTGCAGAACGGTTGCTGTCTGAAGTCTTTGAGATAGAAGAGAAGCAGGTTGAAGACCATGCGTGCGAACTGGAACATACCCATGTCCTGAGTGAAGTTGTTGTAGACAGCATCTGCACCTTCCTGGGACACCCTCCGACATGTCCGCATGGAAAGGCTATCCCAAGGGGAGAGTGTTGTAAAAGGTTTTCTAATGAATTAAAGCCTCTTGTTGTGCCTCTGACTGAACTTCATATAGGAGATGAGGCGAGGATTGTGTTTATCTCATCAAAGTATCATGCAAGGCTTGACCGTTTAAGCTCTCTCGGTATTGTTCCCGGTGGTATTTTACACCTCCATCAGAAACAGCCGACTTATTTGATAAAGATTGGGGAGACAGAATTAGCGCTTGACAGAGAACTTGCCAAAGAGATATTTGCTAAAAAGATGCAGC